>JALZAH010000122.1 GCA_030948425.1 Actinomycetota bacterium | reverse complement strand
GAGTCGGCGAAGCACACCGGGCAGTCCAGGTTGCAGCCGGAGTTGACCTCCAGGATCCCCAGGCAGGCGTGCTGCTTGTGGTCGGGACACAGGCCGCAGTCGAGCGGGCAGCCGTCCACCACCTCGGTCTGGGTGGCCAGCGAGATGGTCCCCGGCTTGTTGTAGCGCAGGGCGGACAGGTACCCCTCGGCGTCGGAGGACACCAACGCCTCGAAGCGGCCGTGGTCCCGGCAGCGCTTGGACAGCACCACCTTTCCGTCACGGATGTTGACCTCGGCGTCGACCACCACCTTGCACATCGGGCAGATGCTCTTGGTGTACTCGAGGAAGACCTCGTCGCGGTCGACCCTGGGGGTCGAGATGGGATTGGACATGGTTCTCCTCCGTAGGGGGTTCGGCAGCCAACCGGTTTTCGGCAGCCAACGCTTCAGGTGAGCTGCTCGGCCACGACAGCGATGGCCAGGTCAGCGATGGCCAGCATGGCCGGTGATGTCGGGTCGTTGTCCATGGCGGCCATGCCCAGATGGTCGGCTCGTTCGAGGGCGGGATCCTCGGGCACGACCACCACCTCGCGCACGCCGAGACGATCCGCCACAGTGGTGGGTTCGAGCCCCGGCGCCGCTCGATTGGCCACCCCGATGATGCGCTGCACACCCATCTCCTGGGCCAGGGCGACAGCGCGCCGGGCGATCTCGAAGGACTTGGCGCTGGTCTCGGTCACGACCACGACGACGTCGTCGGGTCCCGGACGGGCCCAGATGAGGTCATTGAGACCGGCTTCGAGGTCGGCCACCACGATCCGATCCCCAGCGGTCAGGTCACCGAAGAACTGCCGGGTGGTGTTGTGCGAGCCGCAGCACAGGCACGCGTCGGTGGGGCGCTCGATCTTCCCGGTAGCCACCAGGGTGATGCCCTCGGGGGCGCCGATGCCGTAGCGGTCCAGCAGATCCTCGGCTCGGGGCATGGGATCGTTGTGCGTGTGCCCACTGTCGATCAGGGCGTTGAGGATCGGCCTCATGGACTCCACGGTGGACGGCTGCACGCCGAGCGAGATGCCGAGGTTGGGGTTCGGGTCGGCGTCGACGGCCACCACCTTGTGGCCCTGGCGGGCGAACTGGCGGCTCAGGGCCCCGGAGATGGTGCTCTTGCCCGCTCCCCCTTTGCCGGTGACGGCGATTCTCATGCGCTTGCCTCCTCGAGCAGGTGACGCTGGGCGAACTGGTTGACGGCGCGGATGCCGGCGGCGTCAGGACAGGCATCGAGCGGTGCGAGCCCGGCGCGCTCGGCGTCGGCCACCTCGGGGTCGAACGGTATGCGAGCCACCGGGTCCATGCCCGGGTGGTCGGGCTCGTCGTGGAAGCGGTTGGCCACCATCATGGTCCGGCGCGGGCCGACCAGGGGGAGCAGGCGACGGGCGGTCATGGCCGAGCGCCACGCCGGCCCGACGACCACCACCACGTCGTCAGCAAAGGAGTGATAGCGCTCGAAGGGAGTGGTGGGACCCGCTTCCAGGTCGGCGATCACGTCCCAGTCCGGCTGGCCAAAACCGAGGGCCAGGTGGATGAGAGGCTCCACGGATCGCTTGGCGCTCTCCTTGTCGACCCCGCCGATCTTGCCCAGACCGAGGAAGCGAACCCCGTCAGGCGCCTCGGTGCTGTATCGGTCCACCGCCTCGTCGGGGCTGAGCCCGGCCGCCAGCCGCCAGCCGTACATGGTCCCCT
This sequence comes from Actinomycetota bacterium, assembly GCA_030948425.1. Classification (GTDB taxonomy): domain Bacteria; phylum Actinomycetota; class Acidimicrobiia; order Acidimicrobiales; family Palsa-688; genus JALZAH01. Next base: position 2,004 of record JALZAH010000122.1, on the reverse strand, counting down.
TGCTCTCCTCGAGGGCCTCGACGGGCAGCCCGGCGTCGATGGGGCCGAGGCCGAGGCTCATGGACAGACCGGGGTTGGTGTCCATGTCGATGGCCAGCACCCGCCGGCCTTGGCGGGCCAGGAGCCGGGCGAGCGTGCTCGACACGAAGGTCTTGCCCGCCCCGCCCTTGCCGATCACCGCCAGGCGAAGGCCCATCCGAGGACGGGCCGTGACCCGGGTGGCCTCATCGAACCCCTCGAGCTGCGCGGTGGCCTGCGCGGCGCTTCGGGTCAGCTCCCGCTCGGCATCGCTCAGGGACGCCGGCATGGCGCCGCGCCTGGCGTTCTCCAGCTCCAGGCGGGGCTGAAGATGACGGAGATAGGTCTGCGCCTGGCGCCGCTGCGCCATCCAGCCCACGCAGGTGTCGACGTCTGCGTCACCGAGTGCCGGTCGCAGCGCATCGACGACGGCCCGCTGTCGGGCCATCATCTCGATGAGCGCCTGCTCGCGGGGGTCAACCTCACGTTCTGTCGTCACGCCCTCCCCACCACATCCTGGAGCCTACAAGGCCTCCGCCTTGACCGCATCGTCGCCCCGGTCCATCATCGACCATGGCCCGACTCCTCGACACCAGTCCCACCTTCGAGGCGTTCGCCCGCAAGGCCTTCCTGGAGAGCCCCATCGTCAGAGAGCAGCTCTGGGAGGAGGACTACGAGCAGGTTCACCCGGAGGTGTTCGAGGGGTTCTACGCCAAGGCGCCCAGCGGAGACGGCCGCCAGACCTTGGTCCGGGAGCTCTCCCAGGTGCGAAAGCTGGCCGCCATCGCCGCCCCGATCACCGCAGAGCTCATCAACGACGTCGAGCCTGTCGTGGCTGATCTGCTGGGCGTCACCGGAGGCCCCTTGCCGCGCCACGTGCTCATGGTCGGCTCGATGTCCGCCAGCGCTGTCGTCGGTCGCCTCGAAGGAGAGGTGGCGCTGTTCCACTGCCTGGAGTGGTTCAGCACCGCCGAGGGCGCCCGAGTGCTGATCGCCCACGAGGACGCTCATGCTCTCCATGAGATCGCCCTCGTTGAGCCGGCCCCGACCGACGCCGCGTGGACCGCCTTCTACGAAGGGTTGGCCATCCAGACCTCCCGGGCCGCTGTGGTCGGGCGCTCCGAGGAGGACTACTTCTGGTACGGCTACGCAGGATTTGAGCAATGGCTTCCCTGGTGCCGGGACAACCGGGAGTTGTTGATGGAGCGCTTCAGCCACGCGCTCGACGACCCCGAAGCCGCGGAGACCTTCTTCGGGGCGGGGTTGGTCGAGGGCCACTGGCGCACGGGGTTCTTCCTCGCCGACGCGTTGGTCGGCGGCCTCGGAGCCACCCTCGCCGAGCTGGTCGCCATGAGCCCGGCGGAAGGCCGGGCCGCCATCCGGGACGTGTTGGGACCCCGCTGAGCCGTGCCGATCCCCAGCAGGGACTCGGCGGCGCGCGGTGGTGGCGGGCGCCGGCACGCCCGGGCCCGATCGGCGATCGCCGCGGTGGTCGGGGTCATGGTGGCCTCAACGGCCGTGGCGATCTCCGCAGACCGGTCGGCCACCGCTGCTGACACTGGCGTCACCCTCACCGCCATCTCGCCCTCCAGCAGCCTCGGTGGCGTCCCCGTGAAGATCAGCGGCACCGGTTTCGACACCGCCGGGACCACCATGGTCGACTTCAACGGGGTCCCCGCCCCCCAGGTGAGCTGTTCGCGCTCCACCACCTGTGTGGTCGTCACCCCGCCGGGCACCGGAACCGTCGATGTCAGCGTGACGGTAGGGGCGGTGACGAGCGTCCCGATCACGTTCACCTACGTCCCGGGACCGCCCAGGATCGGTGCCGTCTCCCCCACCTGCGGCCCCGGGGGGACGACGGTCCTCATCACCGGCACCGACTTCTCCTTGAGCTCGACCAGCGTGACCTTCGGGTCGACGCCACTGCCGCCGGGGTCGTTCAACGTGGCGTCGGAGACCACCATCCTCGTCCACGGCGCCCCCGCC
>JALZAH010000115.1 GCA_030948425.1 Actinomycetota bacterium | reverse complement strand
GCCGGTGACTGCAGTTGCCAAGGTCGAGCGTGGGACCAACCGGATGTTCGAGAGCCTGGCCACCTCCACCCGCGGGTCGGCGGCGTCGTTCGGCACGCTTGTCTCCTTGACCTTGGACGCTCTCGGGGTCATCCCCGGCAGCATCATCCGCCGCCGCTTCTCGTGGGCGGAGTCCATCGATCAGGCGTGGTTCCTGGTGTCGGTTTCTCTTCTGCCCACGCTGCTGATCGCTCTCCCTTTCGGTCTGGTGCTGGTCCTCGAGGTCGGCAGCCTGGCCAACCAGATCGGTGCCCCATCTTTCGTCGGCGCCGTCGACGCGGTGGGCACCGTACGAGAGGCGGCGCCGATCATCACCGCCATCGTTCTCGCCGGTGCGGGCGGTTCGGCCATAGCCGCCGACCTCGGAGCTCGAACCATTCGAGATGAGGTGGCTGCCCTGCAGGTGATGGGCATCGACGAGGTCGAGCGCCTCGTCGCCCCTCGGGTCCTGGCCACCATCGTCGTGTCCGTCCTGCTCAACGGCATCGTGGCCATGGCCGGGATCCTCTCGGGTTACTTCGCCGACATCACCATCCTGCACGGCACCGCCGGCGGGTTCCTGAACTCGTTCACCACCTTCGCCCAGGCGCCCGACATCATCGAGTCCGAGCTGAAGGCGGCCATCTTCGGAGTGCTGGCGTCGGTCGTCGCCTCCTACAAGGGCCTGAACGCCAAGAAGGGCCCCGCCGGTGTGGGCGAGGCCGTCAACCAGTCAGTCGTCGTCACCGGGGTCGCCCTCTTTGTCATCAACCTGATCCTGACCGAGATCTTCTTGGTCCTCGTCCCCCCGCCCTTCGTCTGATGGCTACCACCGACACGTCCTCATCATCGGAGACTCCGGAAACCAACGGACCGACCGGCCCGGTCTCCCTCAGCGACCGCCGGCCGGGGAACGGCCGGCCGCCACGCCAAGCACAAGGCGACGGCGCCTCGACCACCGACAGCGCCTCGACCAGCGACGGGGCCTTGACCAGCGACGGGGCTTCGACCTCCGACGGCGCCTCGACCACAAACGGGGGGACCAGGACAGCGACCGCCACCCGCGTCGTCACCTCCACCCCGGCGCGTCGACAGGACCGCGCCCCCGGCGGGGGCGGGGATCAGCAGTGGAGCGTCCAGCTCCCGCCGGCCCGCAAGAAGCGGCCTTGGGACCCGGTCATCGATCAGTTCGCCTTCTTCGGCGACATGCTCCTGTTCACCTTCCGGGCAGTGGCCAACGTCCCGGTGGTTGTCACCCGTTACCGCCGGGAGTACTTCCGGCTCCTGGGCGACGTCACCTTTGGCAGCAAGGCGCTGGCCGTGCTGGCCAGCACGGTGATGGTCTCGGGCGTCCTGTCCGCTGTCGTCGGCGTCCAGCTGGCCCTGGAGGGCTACCAGGGCCTGGACATCATCGGTCTCGGCCCCCTGGCCGGCTACCTCTCGGCCTTCGCCAACACCAGGGAGCTGACCCCGCTGCTCACCGGGTTCGGTCTGGCCGCCCAGATGGGCTGCCGGTTCACCTCCGAGCTCGGGGCCATGGCCGTCACCGACGAGATCGCCGCCCTCGACGTCATGAGCGTCCCGTCCCTCGCCTACCTGGTCACCACCCGGGTCATGGCCGCGCTCACCGTCACCATCCCGTTGTTCCTTCTGGCCCTGGCCGGCTCCTACCTGGCCACCCAGCTCACCGTGGTCGCCGTTGCCCAGCAGGGCGCTGGGACCTACCAGCACTACTTCCACGAGTTCCTGGTCGGCAAGGACATCATCTTGGCCACCCTCAAGGTGGTGGTCTTCGCCATCTTCATCACCACCATCCACTGCTACTACGGCTACAAGACGACCGGCGGCCCCGAGAACGTGGGCAAGGCCACCGGTCGGGCCATCCGGGCCAGCGTGGTGTCCATCGCCGTCCTCGACATGCTCATGACGGTCCTGTTCTGGGGAACGTCGAGCGGGATCAAGATCACCGGATGAGTGGCGGGAAGGAACACCGGTGACCACCGCCGCAGTCGTCGACCAGAGGGGGCGCTTCAGCCTGGAGGCCCTGACTGATTCCCGTCTGGCGCGAGCCGTCTTCGGGCTCATCCTCAGCGTGGCCGTCGTGGCCAGCGTGCTGTTCATCGTCGAGGCCTTCACCGGGAAGTTCACCAATGTGGTGGACGTCGAAGGCCAGTTGCCGGGAAAGGGCAATGCCCTGCCCATCGGCAGCCTGGTGCTCTACCGCAACGTCACCGTGGGCATGATCTCCAAAGAAGGCACGGGACCCAACGGCACCATCGCCGTGACCTTCAAGATGTACCCGGCGAAAGCCGCTCAGGTTCCCAAGAACGTGCAGGCCCTTGTGGCTCCCCTCTCCATCTTCGGCAACCAGGCTGTCGATCTTGACGTGCCGGCGGGCACCATGGCGAGCACCGCCCCGCTCGCCGCCGGCGACATGATCCCGGCCAACACGTCGGTGCAGTCCACCTCGCTGCAGGACACCACCAAGCAGTTCTACAACTTGCTCAACGCCGTGCACCCCGCCGACCTGTCGGTCGCCCTCAACGCCTTCGCCACCGCCCTGCGAGGCGAGGGTAAGAACCTTGGCCAGACCTTCGACCTGGCGGACAACTACCTGGGGCTGGCCAACACGCTGCTGCCCACCGTGCAGTCCGACATCGGGCTTCTGACCCCGGTGGCCAAGTCGTTCAACAACGCCGGCCCCGACCTGATCGGCATCCTGGGCAACGGGGTGACGACCGGCAACGCCATCAGCGCCAACGCCAACGCCCTCTCTGGCGTGCTGACGAACGGGTCGGCTGCCGTCGGCCAGCTCAACACCGGGCTGATCTCCCAGGTGCAGAACTCCCTGCCCAACCTGCTCAACAGCTCAGGGCCTGTCCTCAACGACATCGCCAGCAACCCGAACCTGCTCCGCCAGACCCTCGACGGCCTGGGCAAGTTCTCTGCAGCGGTGGCCGCCGAGGAGACCCACGGGCCGTTCCTCAGCATCAACGTCAACCTTCCGGTGTCCAACACCGAGGCCGCCGTGCAGGCCGCCCTCGGCTACGTCCCGCCCGGCCAGACCATCAGCTCCGAGCTGGCCACCGCCCTCGGGTCGGTGTTCGATCCCAGGCCCTACACGGCGGCCGACTGTCCCCGCTTCCCGGGGATGCAGAACAACTGCGCGACAAGTAACAGCGCCGCCGCACCCCGGTCCGGGTCGGTCGCCACGCAGAGTTCCACCCTCCCGGGGGGAACGTCCTCGGCGGGGTCAACCTACGCTCCTGGTTCCCCGGCCTCTCCGGGGACCAACGCGGCGGTGGCCGCCCGGGCCACGTCCAATCCCTTCGCCAGCGAAGTCGAGGCGGTCCAGAGCATCGCCACCGCCGTAGGCGGGGGACGAGCACCATCGGCTCCCGGGGTGGCGTCGGTCGTCTTGGTCCCTCTGTACTCGTCGATGGCGGTCAGCGGGTGAGAAGCGCACGCGGGAGCCTCATCAAGCTGTCCATCTTCGGGTTCGTGGCCATCGTCATCACCTTGAGCGTCATCGCCACACTGCTCGACTTGAAGATCGGTCAGCCGAGCGGCAGCTATCACGCCATGTTCACCAACGCCTCGGGACTTCAGACCGGCGACACGGTGCGCGTAGCCGGCATCGAGGTTGGCAAGGTCAACAAGGTCCAGCTCAAGGGGTATCAGGCCGACGTTGCCTTCACGCTGGCCACGTCCCAGCACATGACCACCACCACCGAGGCCAAGATCGCCTTCGAGAACCTCCTCGGCCAGCGCTACCTGGAGATCGACGCCGGCAAGGGTGGTGGACCGCCGATGAAGGCGGGAGCCACCATTCCGGTGAGCCGGACCACCCCAGGGTTGGACCTGACGGCTGTCTTCACCGGCTTCCAACCCTTGCTCGCCGCCCTGAACCCCCAGCAGGTCAACCAGCTCACCGGCTCGATCATCGCCGTGTTCCAGGGACAGTCCGGAGCGGTGGCGCACCTCGTCCAACAGACCGCCGTGCTCACCGGGAACCTGGCTCAGAGCTCCGACATCATCTACAAGGTTCTCGACAACCTGAGCCCCCTGTTGGACAAGGTCAACGGCAGCGACGCTCAGATCGGCCAGCTGATCGACGGCTTCGACACCATCGTCAAGGGCCTGGCCAACAACAAGACGCAACTCGATTCGTCGATCACCGGAGCGAGCGCCCTCACCGCCAACGTCTCCAACCTGATCAGCGGCTCTCAGCCCTACATCGACCAGGACCTCTCCAAGCTGGTGGGCGCCACGGGCGTGCTCCAGGCCAACGAGGTGCCGATCAACAACGTGCTGCGGGACCTGACGCCGTTCCTGACCGCACTGAACCGTACGGCGGACTCGGGCAGCTATCTGTCGGTCTACATCTGCGACCTGACCCTCAACGTCTCGGGGCCGGTCAGCGTCAAGCTGTCGCCCACCGTGCCCCAGTCCCAGCCGTTGACCCTCAACGCCGGGGTCGTCGGAAACCAGGTCACGCACTTCCCGGTGTGCAAGTGAAGAAGTTCCGGGAGCGCAGCCCGATGCGCATGGCGGCCGTGTCCGCCGTGGTCTTCATCGTGTTGGCAGCCATCGCCTTGGACTTCGCCAACCTGCCGCTGATCGGCAACACGGTCACCCAAGAGGCGGACTTCGCCACCGCCGTCGGCTTGAAGAAGGGCGACGTGGTCACCATCGCCGGGGTCCGGGTGGGCAAGGTCAGCTCCATCACCCTGAAGGGCACGATGGTCCAGGTCGCCTTCACTGTGAAGGGTGGAGCCCGCCTGGGCAACGACACCAGGGTCGACACCAAGATCATCAACCCCGTTGGCGTCGAGTACCTGGAGATCGTCCCCATGGGGCCCGGGCACCTGAGCGGGGCCGTCCCGCTGGCCCGCACCACCGTGCCCGGCACGCTGATCGGTGACCTCAACCAGCTGACGGTGCAGACCAAGCAGACCAACATCCCCCAACTGGTGCAGTCCCTCCAGGTCGTCAGCCAAGGCTTTGCGGCGACGTCGCCGGCCGACACCAAAGCCGCCTTCCAGGGCATCGGCCAGCTGTCGGCCATCCTGGCCAGCCGGTCCAATGAGGTCAGCGACCTGATCACCCAGACCGACAACCTGACCAAGACCCTCAACGGCCACAGCGGCCAGTTGGTCGACCTTGTCAGCCAGGCGAATGTGGTCCTAGGCGTGCTCAACAGTCGCCAGGCGGCGGTCGAGAGTCTGCTGGCCACGACGTCGTCGCTCAGCGGCCAGCTCAACCACATCCTCAAGGACGACGAGCCGTCGATCCGCCCGCTGCTGGCCAACCTGGCTTCGGTCTCGCAGTACCTGAGCAGCGAGAGTGGAAACATCAAGGCGGCCATCCCGCAACTGGCCGCCTTCGCCAAGTACGCCGCCAACGTTCTTGGCTCCGGGCCCTTCGGTGACACCGTCGCCCCCAACGTCGTCCTCCCCGACAATCTGCTCAAGCAGTGCTCCACCATCGGCAACATCAACCCTCTGTTGGGATGCCGGCCATGAGGCGGTGCCGGCCATGAGACCGACTCGTCGGATGGTGCCGTTCGTCGCCGGCGGCGTAGCCTTGTTGCTGGTCATCGCCCTCGTTGGGGTCGTCCTTACCAGGGGTGGCAGTACTCGCACCGTGCAAGCCAAGTTCGCCACCGCCCCGGGACTGTTCAAGGGAAACCACGTCGACGTCTTGGGCGTCACCGTCGGCAGCATCGTCTCCATCCACCCCGCCGACGGCTACGCCATGGTCACCATGAAGGTCAAGTCCAACGTGAAGCTGCCGGCCAACGTCGGCGCTGTGATCATGGCCCCTGAGGTTGTCGCCGACCGCTTCGTGCAGCTCACCCCGCCCTATGGCGGCGGCAGCACCTGGGACACGAACCAGCCCATTCCCACGAACCGCACCGCGGTGCCCGAATCCGTCGACTCGGTGATCGGCACCCTGACCACCTTGGCCGGCCAACTCGGTCCGAACGGGGCGAACAGCAACGGAGCGCTCACCTCGCTGCTGGCCAACTTCGCCAACCAGCTCAAGGGCAACGGCGGCGACATCAAGACGGCCGTCGCCAACTTCAGTCAGGCGTTGCACTCCATCGCCGCCGACTCGCCCCAGCTCAAGGATCTTCTCAACAACCTGGGGTCGTTGAGTCAAGCCTTGGCCAACAACTCCGACACGTATCAGGCCTTCACCAAGAACCTGGCATCGGTCAGCACCTACCTGGCCAATGACCGCTCCAACATCGCTAGTGCCCTGTCCAACCTCCAGCAGTTCTTCGCCAGCCTCAACACCTTCGTGATCCAGAACCAGGGCACCTTGCACACCAGTCTCACCAACCTCGACCAGTTCGCCCAGGCCCTCACCTATCAGCAGGACCAGCTGGCCAAGGTCTTCGACCTGACCCCCCTGGCTCTGCAGAACCTCAACCGGGCCATCGACCTCAACGCCCCCGGAGGCCCCGCCATCCGGGCGCGCTACGATCCCGTGCCCAACTCGTCGGGGTTGTTCAACAACGTGTGCGGCAACTCCACCCTGCGCTTCCTTGTCGTCCTGGCCGCCGGGACGCAGACCAACCCGCTCACCGCCGGCAAGCGTCTCGACACCGTGTGTGCCGTGGGCAACGCCATCAACGCCCTGATGCCGCCCCCGGGCTCGACGGCCGGTCCCAACCTGAGCCTGTCTGCACTGGCGGCGGGCCGATGATGGGGGTCCGCACGTTCCGCGGCCGTCGACGCCTCGCTGTGGTGGCCGCCGGTGCCGCCGCCACCATGGTGGCCTCCGGCTGCGGGGTCAGTCTTCAGGCCCTGCCCAAGCCCGGTGGGGTATCAGGGGCGACCTACACGGTCCACGCCACCTTCGCCAACGTGGTCAACCTGCCGGCCACCGCTCAGGTCCGGATCGGGGCGTTCAGTGTCGGATACGTCTCCGCCCTCGGCGCCAAGGACTTCAAGGCCCAGGTGACCATGAAGATCAAGCAGACCCAGAAGCTGCCGAAGGGAACGTCTGCCGAGGTTCGCTTCGATACCCCGCTGGGCGAGGACTACATCACCTTGGTGTTGCCGAGCAACGTGGCCCAGGGGGCCCCGGTCACCAAGACCGATCCCAACGTGGACTATCTGACCAACGGGTCGTCGATCCCCGAGACGGACACCACGACGGCGCCGAGCGTCGAAGACGTGTTCGCCGCTCTGGGGGCGCTGCTCAACAATGGCGGCATCGACCAGCTGCAGACCATCATCACCGAGATCAACAACGCGTTCGGCGGCAACGAACCACAGATCCATGGCCTGATCTCCAAGCTGAACACGGCCGTGAGCTCTTTCGCCTCCCACACCCCTCGCATCAATTCCGCCCTGCAACAGCTGGCCAACTTGTCCACCACGCTCAACGGCGGCAGCACCACCATCGTCAACGGCATCGACGCCCTGGCACCGGCCATCACCGACCTGAAGAACGACAGCCAGAGCTTCGACAACCTGGTCAGCCAGGTCAGTGACCTGTCCAAGGTGGCCAACGGAGTGGTCACCCGGAGCCAGACCGGGCTGATGCAGACCCTCAAGGCGCTGTCTCCCGTGCTGACCCAGTTGACCGACGTCCAGGGCCAGCTCGGTCCCGCCCTCAACGCCATCGACGCCCTGCAGGTCCGCACACCGAAGATCGCTCCGGGCAACTACCTCCAGGTGGCGATCAACGCCAACGTCAAGGTGCCGCCCGTGCCGGCCGGGGCCCTTCCTCTGCAGAAGGTGACCGTCGACCCACCCGACCCGAACCAGTCGTATGCCCGCAACGGCATCGCCACCCTCCTCGAAGGAGGCCTGCCATGAGCCGCAGCATGGGGTACCGCCTCATCGCCCTTCTGGTGGTGTCGATCATCGGGGTGTACTACATCGCCTTCGACGCTGTCGGAATCCACCTGTGGGGCAAGCCGTACACGATCCAGGTCCAGCTCCCCGCCGCCGGCGGCATCTACAGCCACGCGGCGGTGACCTACCGGGGGGTCGAGGTCGGCAAGGTGACCGCCCTCCACCTCCATCCCGACAACGTTGTGGTCGACCTGGCCATCGACCAGGGAACCAAGATCCCCACCGACGTGCATGCATCGGTCAAGGAGTTGACGGCCGCAGCCGAGCAGTACATGGATCTGGTGCCGGCTCCGACCGGCACGACCACCGTCGCCACCGGCCGAGCCGCCGTCCCCGCCGGCTCCGTGACCTACCTGAAGTCGGGAGCACTCATCACTGGTGGCACGGTGCCCACCAGCGTGGGCACGCTGCTCAACACCCTCAACTCGCTGACCGGCAGCCTCCACGCCAGCGACCTCAACACCATCAGCACGTCCCTGGCCCAGGGCTTGCAGGGTGAGGGCGGCGATCTCCGCTCCATCATCACCGACTCCCAGACCCTGCTCCAGGCACTCTTCGAAGCGGTGCCGGGTACCATCCACGCCGTCAACGATGGCAACACGGTGCTCCAAGGCCTGGCCAACTCCGGCGAGAACCTGCAGACGTTCAGCGCCGGACTCAACCAGCTGAGTGCCACGGTCAAGCAGTCCAACAGCGACCTGATCGCCCTGCTGCGAAACGGCTCCACCGGCGCCGGCGCCTTCAACACCCTGCTGACCAACACCGATGCGGCCAACGTCGGCGTGATCAACGGCTTCTCGGCCACGGCCGGTCTGGCCAACGCCCGCCAGGGTGCTGTCCAGGCCTTCTTCCAGGTGCTGCCCGTGGTAGCCAACAACGCGGCGTTGACCACCACCGGTGGCTCCGCCCGCTTCGAGTTGACCTTCAACGACAAGAACACGGTGTGCCCCTACACCTCGTCGATGGCCGAGCCCACGTCACTGGTGTCGACACTGTCGTTGACCCGGAACTGCTCGACCACCGCACCCGATCTGTTGCAACGAGGCGCGGACAAGGCTCCGACGCCGGGAGGAACCCCATGACCGAACCATCCACCACCGAAACCGTCCGTCGCCGGATCGGCGACCGGGGCGGCAACGACCTTGCCCCCGACGCCGGCCAGAGCCGCCGTTCCATCGCCGACCGTCCTGCTCCGTCGCCGGCCCGCCCCGCCACATCTGTCCCCGATCGACCGACCCCCGCCGATCGCCAGACGGAGGAAGCACCCGCCCCCGTCGAACCCCAGTCCAAGCGGCGGTCACTGCGGCGCCCGAGGGGCCGAGCGAGCATCCTGGTCGGAGCCCTCGTTGTCGTCCTCCTGGCCGCAACCGTCTTTCTGGGCCTGAAGGTCCACAGTCAGAGCAACCTCAACTCGCTGCGCTCGAGTGCTTTGAAGTCGGCCACCGCGGACGGGGTGCTGTTGTCGAGCTACGACTACCGCAACCTGACGGGGCCCGGCTCGGCTTGGGCAAACGTGGAGAAGAACGCCACCCCCACCTTCCGGAAGAACTTCCTGTCCACCAGCGGAACCCTTGGCAAACTCCTCAGCCAGTACAACGCCACCGCCACCGGGAAGGTGGTCACCGCAGGTGTGGCGTCGTTCTCACCATCGAGGGCCGTGGTGCTCCTCTTCATCGACCAGACCGTCAACAACAGCGTGCAGAAGTCGGCGTCGGCTACCCAGCCTTTGCGCACCCAGGTAACCCTCTTGCGCCAAAACGACAAGTGGCTGATCGACGATCTCCAGGTCCCCAAGTAGAGCGATGCGGATACGGGTGTCGGACCTCCAACAAGCTGAGCAACGTGGTGTGCGCCGGCCCGGCTCGGCCGCGCCTGGCCGCTCGATGCGGCGCCGGTGGGTACGCCCGTGGATGGGTGCCGCCGCGGGCGTGCTCGTGGCCGCTTCCGGCCTCGTCGCTGTCAACCAGGGCGCCGCGTTCGGTGACGCCAGCGCCCCACCCGCCAAGTCCGTCTCCTGTCCGAAGGCCCAGGCGCCGCCTCCGGGCTACCCGAACAACCCCGTGCCTACGGCTGGAGACCCTTACGTCTATCCCAACCCGCGGTTCCCCAACCCAGCACTTGCGCCGAAAAAGTACTCCGGGCAGATCCTCTACGGCATCCCGTTCAAGGGGACCATCGGCAGCGCCACCAACGCCGGCGGGACACTCACGCTGAAGTCGACCAGCCCGTCACAGCCAAACATCCTTGTGCCCCACATCTACGCCGCCGTGTGCGGCACGATCTCCTTACCGAGCCTGGTTGGGAGCATCCCGCCGGGGAGCGTGACCCTGGCCAGCAACGACTCGGTGAGCGGCACGGCTCTGCCCGACACGGCCAACGTGTACGTCGGCGGGGTGGAGGCCTTCCCCCTCTTCCTACAGTTCGGCAATCTGAAAGCCTCGGTGAATCCGATCCCGGCGCACAACGGCGGGCTCGACGTGGTCGTCAACGGGTCCAACTCGGCCAGCTTTGACGCCACGGGGACACCCAACTTCCCCAACACGTTGGGTACGAACTGCCCAGTCAAGATCCCGAGCATCCCCCTGACGACCTTGACCAGTGGGTCCTTGGTCGGACAGCCGGTGACCGGCCCGTTCCACGGAGGGGTGGCTCTTGCCGTCGCCAACAACTTCGCCATCCCGGCCGTCCAACCGTCCCCGAGCTGCCCGCCGGCGATCGCCCAGACGATCGACAAATTCGTCGGCCTGCCCGCGTCGGCGGGCACGGCCAGCCTGACGGTGCCAATCACCTTCGACTTCGAGCTCGAGATGGCGCCGCCCTACAACCGTGACTTGAGGTGCCCCCCCGTGGCCCAGCCTGACGTCCCATGTACATGACGACCATGCAGAGTTGTCAAGGCGCAAGACGGCGCCTTCAACTCCGGAGCCGCCGACTGGCCACCATCGCCACCACGACACTGATCCTGGCCGCGGCTCCGGTCATCACCTCCGCGCCGGCATCGGCGACGGTCCTGAACCCCACGCTCAACTGCCAGGCGGAGTCCTTTCCGCCGGCCGGCACACCGCGTAATAGCCCTGGCGCGCCGTTCAAAGCACCCTTTGCCGCCACCCTCAATGGTGGGTCCCTGTCCATTCACGTCCCGGGGAAAGTAGGCGTGACCTTCGGGCAACCCGACCCCCTGAATGGCTATCCCGACGGCACGCTCTTTGGTGAGGCATGCGGGCGGCTCACCCTTCCAAGCCTGCAGGGGCCGATTGCCGACGACCATCCCGGCGCCCCTGACAACAACCCGGGATACAACCACAACTTCATCCTCCACGGCCCTCCCCCGGGAAAAAGCTCCGTACCCGTCGACTTTCCGGTCTGCGACTTCCGCTACGTCAGGACCACGGATAAGGACCCCACCACAACGGGTTGTAACGTGAACCAGCCCGTTCCCGTCGGGCTTACCTTTCCGGGCATTCCTGGCGTTACCCTCCTCGACGGCTACGGGTCTGCGGACGGCACCATCAACACCGCCATCATCTCCCCGGTAGCCGCCAACGGGGGGTTCAACGTGAGCTTCACCAACACGGCCAAGGCGACCGCCGTGATCGATCCCACCAAACTGTTAACTGTCTTCGGGGGACCGGCTCTGGCCATGCTCCCGCCGGACCTCCGGGGCGTGCTCGCCCAGTTGTCCACGCAGCTGACCGCAGGGTCACCCTCCGGAGGCGAGTGCACCTTGGCGGTAGGCGACCTGAGCCAGACGGGCCTCAACGCCAGTCCCACACCACCGGTCAAGCTGAGCACCTCCAACCCAGGGGGGCGCCCGGTCACCGGTCCGGCCAGCGCAGGGATCAAGGCCATCAACCCGGTCACGGCCGGGCAGGCCGTCGCCTTCGCCAACGACTTCCCGGCATCAGCGATCGACCCAAACATGCCCCCCGATCCGGGCGCACCGAATGCGGCCATGCCACCAGCGACACTGTGCAACCCGGCGATCGCAGGGCTCCTCAACCAGTTGCTCGGCCTACCCGCCTCGCCTGGTGATGTCACCTTCAGCGCGCCGGTGGGCTTCTCCGCTCACGCCCCCCAATGAGGTGATGCGGGCGCTCGTAATGGTCGTGGGCATCACGGTCATCGCCTTCGCCGCAAGCGCGTGCGGGAGCGAGCACCACCCCAGGGCATCTACGCCAACGACCTCCGCGGCATCCCCCTTGGCGTCCGATCCGTGGAAGCCCCCGGTCGTGGCCGGTCCGCCCAGCACCGCCAAGTTCTGCACCCTGCTCGTCGCCGACTACGACCACCTCGGAACCAACCCCCGGGCCGCCAATCTGAAGGTCCGTCAGCAGATCATTGGGGACTTCATCTCGTTCACCCCAACGGTGATCGCCGCCGCTCCAACCCCCATCGCCGCCGCAGCCGCCACCTACCTGGGGGGGATCACCCAGATCCTGACCATCTTGAACGCTGCGGGGCTTAACGCCGCCAAAACCCCCCAGGGGTCGATCGGCATGATCCTCCTCGATCCGCAGGTCAGCGCAGCCAGCACCCAGGTGCTCTCCTTCGCCCAGCAGAACTGCCACTACAACATTG
>JALZAH010000111.1 GCA_030948425.1 Actinomycetota bacterium | reverse complement strand
TCGTGCATGGGGGCTGCTCCTCTTGGGGGATCGAAGTCCATTGAACGGCATGATCCTCAGAGGGTGCTGAGACCACCCTGACAACTGCCTGAGAAGTCCCATCGGGCGGTTCTGGGCGGCTGGGACTGGTGTGCCAGAAATCACCAGCGGCAGGCCCACCGCCACGTTGTCGGGACCGTCGGCGGCTGCTACGTTCGCATAGTTACTCCGAGTAAGGAAAAGGACGGCAATGAAGCCCAAGCCCGTGGAGATCCGCGGATCGACCGCACTGGTCACCGGTGGGGGTAGCGGGATCGGCCGAGCCACGGCTCTGGCCCTGACCACCGCCGGCGCCCACGTCCTGGTCGCTGACCTGGACCTACCCAGCGCGGAGAAGACTGCGGCGGATTGCCGCGGTCGTGGCTTCCGGGTCGACGTGGGTGACGCCCAGGAGGTCACTGCCCTGGCTGCCGAGGTGACCGCCGGTCACGGAACCCCCGACATCGTGGTGAACAACGCCGGGGTGGGCATGTCCGCCCGGTTCTTGGACATGGACCTCGATGATTGGAGATGGATCATCGGCGTCAACCTCCTGGGAGCGGTTCACACCTCGAAAGCGTTCGGGGCGGCCATGGTCGAGCGCGGCTCAGGCCATGTGGTCAACGTTGCCTCCGGACTGGCCTACACGCCCCGGGCCACCGAGCCCGGGTATGTGACCACCAAGGCGGCGATCCTGGCCCTCACCCAGTGCCTGAGGGCCGACTGGCACGGGCGGGGCGTCGGGGTCAGCGCCATTTGCCCGGGTGTGATCAACACCAACATCGTCCGTTCCAACACCCGCTACAAGGGCGAGCGGGCGGATGCCGCCACGGTCGCCAATGTGCAGAAGGCTTTCCGGCGCGGCCATCCACCGGAGAAGGTCGCTGATGCCATCGTCGACGCCGTACGGCGCAACCGCAGTGTCGTGCCCGTTGGGTTCGAGGCTACGTTCGGCTGGGTGACCAGGAGCCTGATTCCCACCCGCGTCGTCGATCTCGGCGCCCGCACCCAGTTCCGAGGCGTGTGACCATGCCGGGCGGAGGCTCCCAAGGCCCAGAAGATCGACACCCAGAAGACCGACGTCGAGAAGACCGACGTCGAGATCGAGATGACAGGCGCCGACACGACAGGCGCCAAGATGAGCGACGTCGACGTCGCCGCCGGTTCCTGGCGCTGGCGTTGCTGGCCGGGGCGGTAGGTACCGCCGGCCCGGCGCTGTCCCGCCGGCGCTGGGCGACCAACCCGGATCCGACCGCCGGGGCTCCTCTCGATCTCCCGCCCGGCGACGAGGTGACGGTACCGACCAGCGACGGCGGCCGCCTGGCGGCGTGGGTCATGGGGCCCGAGGACGGTCAGGTGGTGGTGTGCGCCCACGGCTGGACCGCCGAGCGGCGCATCTGGGCGGCTCCGGCCCGGCGACTGGTGGCGGCCGGCCGGCGGGTGGTCGTCTATGACCAGCGGGGCCATGGCGCCTCCACGGCCGGCACCGACGGTCTGACAATCGCCGCCGTCGGCGCTGATGTGGCCGCCGTGCTCAAGCATCTCGATCTGCGCGACGCCGTGGTGGCCGGACACTCGATGGGGGGCATGGCCGTGCAGTCCTTCGCCATCGAGCACAAAGGTGTCCTGGCCGAGCGCGTCCGGGCCGTGGCTCTGGTCGCCACCGCCGGAGCAGAGATGGGACTGAAGGCCCTCGACAAGTCGGCCGCCTCGATCATCGCCAGTGATGTCGCCACCCGGGCGGTGGGCAACCCCCGCTACGGTCCCTTCCTGGTTCGTAGCAGCTTCGGGCGCCGGCCCGCACTGGCCGCCCTGCAAGCGACAACGGAGTCGTTTGCCAAGACCCCACCGGCCACCAGGACGGCGTTCCTGGACGCCATTGGCTCCATGAACCTCCATCCTCAACTGGGGGCGGTCACCGCTGTGTCCGTGGTCGTCTCTGGCACGCTCGACACCCTCGTGCCCCACGCCCGGAGCCGCCGGACCGGCGAGCTCATCTCCGGGGCTCGGTTCATCCCCATCAAGGGCGCCGGTCACCAGTTGCCGTTCGAGGCACCCGACCGCCTGGCCGACATCCTTCTTGATCTCGGTGCAGCCGATCACACGGACGGCGACTCTCCGAGCACGATGTCATGACCACCATGATCACGCCCTCGGCGGAAGTCGTCACCGGGGCTCGAAGGGGGTGGCAAAGCCCTGACCAGGGAGCCCGGCCACCACTGGGCGATCAGTCGAGGAGGTCGCGGATCACCATTCCGGTGCGCGGCTTGGGGGAGAAGAATGTGGTCTTCGCCGGCATGCGCACTTCGCCTCGCGCCACAGCGGCGATCTGGTCGACGTCCGCCGGGCGCAGCAGGACGGCGGCCTGAGATCGACCACCGGCGGCCGCCGCAGCGGCGTCATCCCATCCGTGCTGGAAGCTGACCACGTGGTCGGGGAGGCAAGCCAGGGCCACATCCAGACGGCTGGAATCGAGATCGTGGACGGCAGCGTCGATCACGCCCGGGCGGGGCCGGCCGAGCCACGCCCCCGAAGCGGTGAGTACGGCGAGGGCACCGGCGTCGGCCATCCGCTCGGTGATCGACGAGTCGGGGGGCGCCGTCGGCGTCAGGTCGAAGAAGGCGTCGAGGGCCCCCAGCAGGTCAAAGTCGGCGGGCAGGCCCGAGATCAGGCGGTGGATGGCCTGGACCGACAGCTGCTCGCCGGCCAGTTCCACCACCAGGGCCATGACGGCGTGATGGTCACCGGGTTCGGCGCCGATCTCGGATTCGTAGGCGAGGGCGGTCTCGTAGCGGTGATGACCGTCGGCCACCAGCACCGCTCCGCCGCCGATCAGCTCGGTGATGGCCGCGATCCGCTCGGTGTCGGTGATGGGCCACAGCTCGTGGACGGAACCCCGCTCGTCGATGGCATGGACCGAAGGGTGGGCGGGCGCGTCACAGAGCGCAGCCAGGCCGGTCATCGGGGTCAGGACCCAGATGGGCGACAGGTTGGCCCTGGTGGCGCGCAGCAGCTCCAAGCGGTCGGTCTTGGCCTTGGGTGTTGTCTCCTCGTGGGGGAGTATCCCCGCCCCCGGCGGCTCCAACCCCAGTGCGCCGATCACCCCGACACTGGATCGGGTGGTCCCCGCCGGATCCCGGAAGGACATCCGGTGGCCGTACAACGCCGGAACATGTTCACGGACGAGCACCCCGCCGTCACGCCAGGCATCGAGGAGAGCCGCCGCACCACCGTAGGCGTCGGGCCCCTCGGGCAGCTCCAGGCGCACCACGTTGGCCGGGCTGCGGGCCATCAACGCTTCGCGTTGGCGCTCGTTGATCACATCATACGGCGGGCAGACCACGTCGTCGAGGGCACGGATGTGGGAGGGGGAGAAGCGCAGTCCGGCGAACGGCTCGAAGCGAGGCATTCCCCTTTCGTACTAGAACGGGCTGACTGATGCCCGAGGACGCCAGCTCCAAGAACCAGGCCATGCTGTGGATCCTCGACCTCGACGGGGTGATCTGGCTCGGCGGCGAGCCGATCGCTGGTTCTGCGGGGGCCATCGATCGCATCCGCCATGCCGGCCACCGGGTGGCCTTTGTGACCAACAACTCCGGGCCCACCCGCGCCGAGTACATAACGATGCTGGCCGGTGCCGGGGTGGAGGCCAGCGAAGCAGAGCTGGTGACCTCCTCCCAGGCCGGGGCCTCCCTCTTCGCCGTCGGTGAGCGGGTGGCGGTGGTGGGCGCCAAGGGGATCCTCGAGGCGCTCTCCGACCGGGGGGTCACCGTGGTCGACGCCGACGATCACCCGGCGGCGGTGATCGTCGGTCGGGCCATCGACCTCGACCACGACCGGCTCGCAGCAGCGACGAGCGCCATCCGCAACGGTGCCCGCTTCGTGGCCACCAACAGCGACCCCACGTTCCCGACAGCGACGGGCCTGCTACCGGGCGCCGGTGCCCTGGTCGCCTACCTGGCCACCGCATCGGGAGTCAGCCCCGAGGTGGCCGGCAAACCCCATCGAGCGGTGGCCGACCTGGTCCGGGATCGCTTCGGCCACGTGGACATCATGGTGGGCGACCGGCCCGACACCGACGGGTTGTTCGCAGCCATGATCGCCGCCCGTTTCGCCTTGGTGCTCAGCGGCGTGACATCGAAAGCCGACCTTCCCGTCGACCCCGTCCCCGAACTGGTCGGTGCCGATCTGGAGGCCGTCGCCGATCAAGTCCTCGCTCCCTGACCTCCCCGGCCTCCTGCCCCGGCCGGACCGGCGGCCAACAGGCGGGGGAGTTCCCCCATGGATGAGAACACGAACGAGGCGGCGCCCAACCGGCGCGTCGGCGTCACGGCTGCGTAGCCGAATGCTGTCATCCCGGCGGCGTTGGCCGCCTCGACCCCGAGGGGACTGTCCTCGATGACCGCGCACCGCGCCGGTCGGGCTCCCATGACGGCTGCGGCGTGGAGGAACAGATCGGGTGCCGGTTTGCCCCGATCCACGTCCCCGGCACTGAAGATGCGCCCCTCGAAGCGATCGAGCAAGCCGGTGCGGGCCAGAGACCGCCGGATCCGTTCGTGGCCTCCCGACGACGCCACGCACACGGGCGCGGTCAAGCCGGCGAGCACCGCGGTCACTCCGGCGACGGGCGTCAGCGACGAGGCGAACGCTGCGAACAGCCGGCGGTGGTAGGTGGCCTCGAAGTCAGAGGGCACGGCCACCCCTCCCGCCTCCAGGGCCGCCCGGACGTCGCCGAGCGACGTCCCCAGGTGACGCTCGACGGCCTCGTCGGTGGTGGTGGCCACGCCGTAGCCCGTGAGCAGATCACCCAGGATGGTGTTGGCCAGGTGCTCGCTGTCGACCAGCACCCCGTCGTTGTCGAAGATGATCAGCTCCCACGCCGGCACCGGCCCAGCCTGGCGGCCCGGGAGGTCCGCAGACAAGGAGGGGCCGGTAGTGCGTGGGGTAACATGAAACCATGACCGACGACAGGTTCAAGCGGTACCAAGAAGTCGGCAACGACTTCCTTGAGACGGCCCGCGCCCGAGCCGAGGACTTCCTCCGAGAGTTGGCCAAAGCCACCGATACGACCCAGAAGCAGGCGCAGGGCCAAGTCGACGATCTGGTCGCCGTCGGCCGTCGCGGTACCGACCAGATGATCGACATCATACGCCGCGAGGTGCAGTCGCAGCTGGGCCAGCTGGGCCTGGCCACCAGGAACGACCTCCAGGCCTTGGAGCGCCGTCTGGGCGGGGCGACGGCCCCCAAGACCCCGGCCAAGAAGACCCCGGCTGCCAAGAAGACGTCGGCCAAGAAGACGTCGGCCGCCAAGACATCGGACAAGAAGACGTCGAGCCCGACCAAGTCTGCGGCTGCCAAGTCTGCGGCTGCCAAGTCGGCGGTCAAGAGGACCCCGACCAAAGGGGTGCCGGTGAAGAAGGCGTCGGGCCCGGTGAAGCGGGCGCCGGGCACCACCAGCCCCGCCTGACACGCATCGCCTCCACACCCCGCTCCATGGGCTCCCCGCCGGACCCAGCTCGACAGGCCCCATGATGGGGACCATGTTGCTCGACGTCCGAGCCGCGCTCCGACCCGCTCCGGAGGACTGAATTGGCCACCGTCGGCTTCCTCGCCCATCTGCACCGCCCAGCCGCCGTCGAGCTGGCCGACAAGGCGGCGCGATGGTTGCAGGACCAGGGACACTCCACCCGGATGCTCGACGGTGACGAGGCCAAAGGTCTGGACCTGGCGGTCAGTCTGGGCGGGGACGGCACCATGCTGCGAACCGTCGATCTGGTCAGCCCGGCGGGGGTGCCGGTCATGGGAGTCAACCTCGGCCAGCTCGGTTACCTGACCACGGTCGAGCCCGATGGGCTCCTCGACGCCCTGGGTGGTTTCCTGACCGGCGACTACAAGGTCGAGCCCCGCATGACCCTTGACGTGATCGTCAGCGAAGAAGGTGAGACGGTACTGCGTCGAAGCGCGCTCAACGACGTCGTCCTGCAGCGCCCCGGCGGGGGTCACACGGTGCGGGTGGAGATGAGCGTCAACGGGATGTCGTTTCTGACCTTCGCCGCCGATGCCCTCATCGTCGCCACCCCGACCGGTTCCACGGCCTACAACCTGTCGGCTCGCGGTCCGATCGTCTCTCCCCGGGCCAGGGTCCAGATCGTTACCCCGGTCGCCCCTCACATGCTCTTCGACCGCTCGCTGGTCCTCGACGCCACCGAGGAGGTGGCGTTCACCCCGACCGGCCCGGGGACCTCCGACGTCGTCGTCGATGGCTGCCCGGTGACCGTGCTCGGACCAGGACGCACCCTGGTGTGCCGGCAGGGCAAGCGTGATGCGCTCATCGTGAGCTGCGGCGGTGACCGGGACTTCCACGGTGTCCTCAAGCACAAGTTCAACCTGGCCGACCGATGAGAGCGCTTTCGCCGGGCGGCGAGCGGGCGTGCTGAGCGAGCTGCGGGTCAGCCAGCTGGGTGTGATCGACGACGTGACCGTGCTGCTGGGGCCGGGCATGACCGCCCTGACGGGCGAGACGGGGGCGGGGAAGACCTTGCTTGTCGAAGCCGTCGAGCTTCTCCTGGGCGCCCGGGCCGACCCGGCGCTGGTCCGCCCCGGCGCCGCCGAGGCCGGGGTGGAGGGCCGTTTCGTGGGTGACGGGGCCGATGGGGGCGACGACGAGCAGGTCCTGCGCCGGGCGGTGCCCGCCCAGGGGCGGTCCCGGTCCTACGTCAACGGTCAGATGGTGGCTTCGGCGGCCCTGGGCGAGGTGGCCGGAGCTCTTGTCGACCTGCATGGACAGAACGCCCACCAGTCGTTGCTGGCCGCTCCCGTGCAGCGGGCCGCGCTCGACGCTGCCGGCGGCATCGACGACACGCCGGCGCGGGCCGCCCGCATGGCCTTGCGGGCCATCGACGTCGAGCTCGAGGCGCTGGGGGGCGATGCCCGGACCCGGGCCCGAGAGCTCGAACTGCTGGCCTTCCAGCTCTCTGAGCTCGACGCCGCCGACCTCGACGACCCCGACGAGGACAATGCCCTGCAGGCCGAGGAGCTCCGTCTGGGCGACGCCACCGCCCAGCGCCAGGCGGCCGAGGGCGCCGTTGATGCCCTCGCCGCCGACGGTGGCGTCCTTGACGGTCTGGGCCAGACGGTGACCGCCCTGGCTGGCCGGCCGGCGCTGAGCGACCTGCACGACCGGCTCCGGGCCATCGACGCCGAGCTGGCCGACGCCGCCAGCGACCTGCGGACAGAGGCGGAGAGCTTGATCGACGACCCGGAGCGCCTGGAGGAGGTCAGCACCCGTCGCCACCTGCTGGGCGAACTGCGGCGCAAGTACGGAGAGACGTTGGCCGCGGTCATGGCCTATCGCGAACAGACGCGGGGCCGACACGCCGAGCTTGATGGATACGAGGCCCGGGCGGCGGTGTTGGAGGAGCGCCGAGCGGTGGCCCTTGACGCCCTGGCCGCGGCCGAGCAGGACCTGGGTGACGCCCGGCGCCACGCCGCTCCCCGCTTCGCAGAGGCGGTGACGGCCCAGCTGCGCACCCTGGCCATGGCCCGGGCCCGCTTCGACGTGGAGGTGGGCAACGACCCGGCCGGCAGGACGGTCAGCTGGTTGCTGGGTGCAAACCCCGGTGAGCCCCCCCTGCCTCTGGCCAAGGTGGCCTCGGGCGGCGAGCTGGCCCGAACCATGCTGGCCGTCCGCCTGGTCCTGACCGGCGCCGCCGGCGCCCACGTCGGGACTGGACCCGGCCGCACCCTGATCTTCGACGAGGTCGATGCCGGGATCGGGGGGGAGGCGGCGGTGGCCGTCGGTCGGGCCCTGGCCGCCCTGGCCGGTGACCACCAGGTCCTGGTCGTCACCCACCTGCCCCAGGTGGCCGCCTTCGCCACCGACCACCTGCGGGTCCGAAAGACGACCGATGGTGGGCGCACGGCCGCCGAGGTGTCCCGAGTCGAGGGTTCCGAGCGGGTCGTCGAGCTGTCACGCATGCTGTCGGGTCAGCCCGGCAGCGACACGGCCCGCCGTCACGCCGAGGAGCTCCTGGCCATGGCCGGTTCGAACCGCCCATCGAGGTAGTCTGCATTGGCCGCTACCCAAGGGGCCGGAGACAAGCCGACACCGTGCAGCATCGGGGAGTGGAGGATCGGGCGTGGCCAAGCACATCTTCGTGACCGGGGGGGTGTCCAGCTCGCTGGGCAAGGGCCTGGCCGCCTCGTCGTTGGGCCGGCTGCTCAAGAGCCGGGGCCTGCGGGTCACCATGCAGAAGCTCGATCCGTACCTCAACGTCGATCCGGGCACCATGAACCCCTTCGAGCATGGTGAGGTCTTCGTCACCGAGGACGGTGGTGAGACCGACCTCGACCTCGGCCACTACGAGCGGTTCATCGATGAGAACCTGCACCGCGACTCCAACGCCACCACCGGCTCGATCTACTCTGGTGTCATCGCCAAGGAGCGACGCGGTGACTACCTCGGCAAGACCGTCCAGGTCATCCCCCACATCACCGACGAGATCAAGGGTCGCATCCACCGCCTGGCGTCCGACGATGTCGACGTGGTCATCACCGAGGTGGGCGGCACCGTCGGCGACATCGAGATCCTCCCGTTCCTCGAGGCCATTCGTCAGTTCCGCAATGACATCGGGCGGGACAACGTCTGCTATGTCCACGTCACCCTGGTCCCTTACCTGGGCCCCTCGGGCGAGCAGAAGACCAAGCCCACCCAGCACTCGGTGACCGAGCTGCGCAGCCGGGGGATCCAGCCCGATGTCATCATCTGCCGCTCGGACCGCAGCATCTCCGGGGACCTCAAGCGGAAGATCTCCAACCTCTCCGACGTCGCCGTCGAGGGAGTCATCTCCTGCATGGACGCCCCCAACCTCTACGAGATCCCACTGGCTCTGCACGAGGAGGGACTGGACTCGTTCGTGTGCCAACTGCTGCAATTCGACGGCGTCGGCGCCGACGGGGAGCCCGAGCATCCCCTCGACCTGCGGTCCTGGGAGCGGTTGGTCCGTTCCGTGGAGGCGGCCACCCGCCCGGTGCGCATCGGCCTGATCGGCAAATACGTCAACCTGCCCGATGCCTACCTGTCGGTCGTCGAGGCCCTCCGCCACGGCGGGTACCGCCACGGCGCGGCCATCGACATCGCTTGGATCTCCGCCGAGGACGTCGAGGGGCTGCTGGCGGAAGGCCGCCTGCACGACCTCGACGGCATCGTCATCCCCGGGGGCTTCGGCGAGCGGGGTGTGGAAGGCAAGGTGGCGGCGGCCACCTACGCTCGTGAGCACGACATCCCGTGCCTGGGGCTGTGCCTGGGACTGCAGGTGATGGTCATCGAGTACGCCCGGAACATGCTCGGTCTGTCCGAGGCCAACTCTCACGAGTTCAATCCCACGTCGCCCGATCAGGTCATCGACCTGATGGACGACCAGCGCGCCGTCACCGACAAGGGTGGCACCATGCGGCTGGGGACGTGGCCGGCGCGCCTGGCGCCCGGTTCGGGGGTGGCCCGGGCCTACGGCGAAGAGCTGGTCTACGAACGACACCGCCATCGCTACGAGGTCAGCCCCCGGTACCGGAACCGTCTGGAGGACGCCGGTCTGCGCTGTTCGGGGACGTCACCCGACGACCGCCTGGTGGAGTTCGTCGAGCTGGCCGCCCACCCGTTCTGGGTGGGCACCCAGGCCCACCCCGAGTTCAAGAGCCGGCCGGACCGGCCCCATCCCCTCTTCTCCGGATTGGTGGCAGCGGCTGTGCGGCGTGCCGATCGCAACCATCCGGTGACGATTCTGTCCTACGTGGACGGGGACGAGGAGGTGGCGCGTGGCCGGGTTCCGCAAGCTCACTGAGACCGAGATCTGGCGCTCGCCATTGCTGCGCCTGACCACCTCCTGCTTCGAAGCCCCCTCCGGAGAGCACTTCGAGCGCGACGTCGTCCACCATCCGGGGGCCGTGGTCGTGGTCCCCATGGTCGACGATCACCGGGTTGTCGTGGTCCGCCAGTACCGGGCGGCCATCGACGCCGAGCTCCTCGAGCTGCCCGCCGGCAAGCGCGATGTCGACGGCGAGGCCCCTGAGCTGACCGCCGCCCGGGAGCTGGAGGAGGAGGTGGGTCGCTCCGCTGGTCGAATCGACCTGCTGGCCCGCTTCTACAACTCCCCAGGCTTCAGCGACGAGCTCTCCCACCTGTACCTGGCCCGTGATCTCAC
>JALZAH010000103.1 GCA_030948425.1 Actinomycetota bacterium | reverse complement strand
GGTTGGCCACGATGCCCTTGGGGATGCGGCGCAGCTCACCGGCGTTGACCTCGGGGACCACGAGGGGGACGGCGGGATCCATCCGCCACGCCGAGGAGTTGTCGACGACGATGGCCCCGGCCGCGGCGACCGCCGGTGCCCACTGCCTGGAGGCGCCCGCGCCCATGGAGAACAGGGCGATGTCGACCCCTCGGTGATCGGCCGTCGCTATGTCCTCGACCACGATGCCGTCGATCTCCCGACCGGCGGAGCGGGCCGACGCCAACAGGCGCAGGGCGGACACCTCGAGGCCGGGCCCGCCGGCAGGTGACCCGGGTCCGGCCGCCCGGCGCCGGAGCGTGTCGCGCATGACCCCACCGACCTGGCCGGTGGCCCCGTAGATGCCGACCGTCACGGCCATCGGATCAGCTCCTCTCCAGCTCGAACGCCCGGTGCAGGGCCACCACGGCCCGCTCCATCACCGCCGCCCGCACCACGCAGGTCAGGCGGATGGAGGACGTGGAGATCATCTCGATGTTGATGCCCTCGGCGGCCAGGACCTCGAACATGGTCGCCGACACCCCCGGGTTGGTCTTCATGCCCGCCCCGATGATCGACACGGTGGCGATGTCGGGGTCGGCGCTCACGTCCCGGGCCTGGATCTCGGGCTGGAGCCCGGTGACGACCGCCAGCGCCGCCTCCAGGTCCTCGTGGGGAGCGGTGAAGGAGATGTCCGTGCACCCGTCGCTGGCCACGTTCTGCTCGATCATGTCCACGTTGATAAACCGGTCGGCCAGGCCACGGAACAGCCGGGCGGCGATGCCGGGATGGTCGGGCACGCCGGCGACGGTCAGCTTGGCCTCGGAGCGATCCGAGATCACCGCCGATATGATGGCCTGTTCCATGCCTGGGTCCTCCTCGTCGATCCACGTGCCCTGCTCCCAGGTGAAGGCCGATCGAACGTGCAGGGCCACACCGTGGTTTCGGGCGAACTCCACCGAGCGCATGGCCGGCTTGGGACAGCCGGCGGCGTTCATCTCCAGCATCTCCTCGAAACTGACCCGGCGCAGCCGCCGAGCCTCGGGCACCACCCGAGGATCGGCACTGAACACGCCCGATACGTCGGTGTAGATCTCGCAGGCATCGGCCTTGAGGGCCTGGGCCAGCGCTACCGCCGTGGTGTCGGTTCCTCCCCGGCCGAGGAACGTCACATCCCGATCCGTGGAGACACCCTGTGATCCGCCCACCACCGGGATGCGACCGGCGTCGAGGCAGGCCCGGACGCGGTCGGGATGGACCTCAAGGATCCTGGCCCGGGTGTGATCGGTGTCGGTCACGATCCCGGCCTGGCTGCCGGTGAAGCTCTCCGAGGCCACCCCGGCGTCGTTGAGAGCCATGCACAACAGCGCCATGGCCTTGCGCTCGCCGGCGGTGATGAGCATGTCCATCTCCCGGCCGGGCCGGACGGTGGCCACCTGGGCGGCCAGATGGAGCAGCTCGTCAGTCTCCTGGCCCATGGCCGAGACCGCCACCACCACCTGATCGCCACGTCGGACCTGGCGGGCGATGTAGTCGGCAACGGTCCGCATCCGGTCGGCATCGGCGACCGAGGTGCCCCCGAACTTCTGAACGAGCAACGCCACGACGCCTCAGGTTACCAGCGGCCCCTCAGGCTCCTCGTGGTCTGATCACCCACCGGACCTTCGGCTACTTTGGGCGGCCGTGCCCTCAGACAAGCGTGCCCGTCAGCGAGCCGGCAGGGAAGCACGCATGGCGGAGCTCCGCCGGGCTC
Organism: Actinomycetota bacterium; assembly: GCA_030948425.1. Lineage (GTDB taxonomy): Bacteria > Actinomycetota > Acidimicrobiia > Acidimicrobiales > Palsa-688 > JALZAH01. The sequence goes on along the minus strand of JALZAH010000103.1, from coordinate 2,797 downwards.
AGAAGCGCAAGCGCGACCTGCGCCGAGGAGGGGTCGTCGGGGGGGCGGTGATCATCGCCCTGGTGCTGGCCGGCGTCACCAGCGGAGCGTTCGGTGGCTCGTCCACCAAGGCCAAGACGACCACAGCCGTCGCCCTGCGACCAACGCCCGGTCAGCTCACCCCGACGGCGGCCGCGGCGCTCAACACCGTCAACCCACCGGCGGTCAGCCCCGACTGCATGGCGGCTCCTCCAGCGCCGACGGGTCCGACGACGACCGTCCCCGCCAAGGGGAACGCGGTGGCCACCATCGCCGCCCCCAGTCCGGCGCCCTTCCCCGCCCTCGACGGGTCGGCACCGCACTACACCCAGTTCAGCGCCGCCCCGCCCTTCTGCATCGATGTGACCCAGAGCTACACGGCCACCATCACCACCGATCTCGGTCCCATGACCGTGCAACTGCTGAGCGCCAACGCTCCGGTCACCGTCAACAACTTCGTGTACCTGGCCGGCTACCACTACTTCGACGGGATCGTCTTCCACCGGGTGGTCAAGGGATTCGTGGACCAGGGGGGCGACCCGACGGGTTCCGGCTCGGGCAGCCCCGGCTACAAGTTCGGCGACGAGTTGCCCAAGAGCGCCGAGGCCTATGACGCCGGATCTCTGGCCATGGCCAACTCCGGGCCGAACACCAACGGCAGCCAGTTCTTCGTCGTCGTCGAGGGCGGCGCCCAGCAGCTGGGCCAGCCCGCCTACTCCATGTTCGGCCAAGTCATCAACGGCATCAACATCATGAACAAGATCAACGCGGACGGCGGCAGCGCACCCAAGGGCACCCCCGCCGTCCTCCACCGGATCAAGTCGGTGACCATCCAGGCAGGCAGTCCCCCGCCGCCGACCACGACCACGGCGCCACCACCGGCCGGCCCGACCAGCCCCACCACAACTCCGCCGGCCAGCACCCCACCGGCCAGCACCCCACCGGCCAGCACCCCGCCGGCCAGCACCCCGCCGGCCAGCACACCGCCGGCCAGCACACCGCCGTCCACTTGACGCGAACCCCACCCCCCGAGAGGACTCCGTTTCCATGTCCAGCCCCTGCCCCGAACCCGACGGCTCCAGTCCTGTCCAGCAGAAGTTCGACGGCCGACCACCGATGTGCATCGACTCAGCCAAGCAGTACGGGGCGGAGATGGTGACCACCAAGGGCACCCTGTCGATCGCCCTGGATCCCATCGCCGCACCCAGGACTGTCAACAACTTCGTCTTCCTCGGCCGCTACCACTACTTCGACGGGATCGTGTTCCACCGGATCATCCCCGGCTTCGTGCTCCAAGGCGGCGATCCGACCGGAACCGGCACGGGGGGGCCCGGGTACCGCTTCGACGATGAGCTGCCCAAGCCGGGACGCTACGAGCTCGGCTCGCTGGCCATGGCCAATTCCGGGTCCAACACCAACGGCAGCCAGTTCTTCGTCATCAGCGGCCCCCAAGGGATGCAACTGCCACCGAAGTACTCGCTGTTCGGCAAGGTTGTCAAGGGCCTCGATGTGGTGGCGACCATCGACGCCATCGGCACCGGCTCTGGAAAGCCGAAGGAGACCGTCACCATCACCTCGGTGACCATCTCTGAGTCCGACTGAGCCTCTGAGTCCGACCTGAGCCCTCTGAGTCTCTGCTCCGACCTGAGCCTCTGCGCCTGAGTGAGCGGCTCAGGTCGCCGAGGACAGCACCTCGATCCCCGCCGGGCGACCGTCGACGTAGACGGTCACCCCGCCGACGCCTGCCGTCCTCCACGTCCCGTCGGGCTCCCGGAGCAGAGCGGTGCGCTCGTCGATGGCGGCGATGCGCAGGTGGCCGGTGGCCAGCTCCACCGTCCTCTCGGCCTTCTCCTGCGACCATGTGTCGTAGTGGGGCAGCAGAGCCAGGTGATCGATCAGCCCCAGGCCGAGCGTCAGTGCCCCACCGCGGGGGTCGACCATGGGATCGCCCAGGACCATGGCCCCGGCGGCCGACCCGGCGATTACCGCACCGCCGGCCCAGGCACGCTCGACGGCGGACCACACGGCGGTGTCCTTGAGCACCGAACGCAGGTGGAGCGCCGACCCAGCACCCAGGTAGACGAATCCGGCATCGGCCACCACGGCAGCCGCTTCTGCCTCCTCGGCGTCGGGCCGGGCCAGGACCATGAGACCCCGCACCTGGGCGCCGAACCCAGCGAACCAGGCGGTGGCCGCCTCCACCTGACGGGCCGGGTGCTCGTAGGCGCCGGCGGTGGGCAGCACCACCACCTCGGGGCGTCCGGCCGCCTCCCACAACTCCTGGTCGAAGGTGCACCCCTCGGTCCACTCCACCCCCCCGACCAGGCACAGCGGTCCCGGGTTGGTGGCGGCCGGCGCAGCGTCGCTGGCAGTGCCGGCCGGGACTTTCGGGGACGCTGTGGGGGGCGGGTTGGCTTCGCTCATGACCGATCTCGATTGCGGGCTCGGGGCCGGGCCACGCCGGCCAGGCACGGGATGGGGAGGCTAGCGGCGACCCGCAGGGAGAAGCGGGCTCCGTCGGTCATGTCCAGGTCCGTGCGCCGACAGGCCCCGACCAGGTCCTGGTCCAGGCGGCATCCTCCGATCAAGCGCCGCTCGATGGGACTGGCCAGGGACTGAGCCATGGCCGTGAAGCCGGTGGCCCGGATGTGTTCGAGCATCAGCAGTTGACCGGTCGGAGACAACCACCGGCCAATGGCCTCGAGCACCGGCTCGAGAACCTCGACGGTGCAGAGGGTGAGGATGGTGACGACGGTGTCGAAGCTGGCCGGGGGGAAGG
>JALZAH010000540.1 GCA_030948425.1 Actinomycetota bacterium | reverse complement strand
CGCCAGGCCCCGGGGTCGAGGGCGGCGGCGGCGCCGAGGGTGGTGGCCACGGCCAGCAGCTCGGCTCGCAGGCCGGCGGCGTCGGGGCGCGCCGCGGGGTCCTTGGCCAGACACCGGGAGACAAGGTCCCAGAGCGCGCCGGGGACCGCCGGGGGACGGGGGGGGATGCCCTGGAGCTGGGCTTGGAGGATGGCGGCGGGGTGGTCGGCTTCGGCTCCGAATGGTCGCCACCCGCAGAGCATCTCGTAGGCCATGACGCCCAGGCTGTAGATGTCTGCGGCCGGCGACAGCGGCCGGCCGGCTACCAGCTCCGGGGCCAGGTAGTCGACCGTGCCCACCAACTGGTCCGTCCTGGTCAAGGTCGGTCCCTGCAGTGCCCGGGCCAGACCGAAGTCGGTGATGCGGACGACTCCGCTCCCGTCGGGGGCCACCTCGACGAGGACGTTCTCCGGTTTGATGTCGCGGTGCACGATGCCGGCGGCATGCATGGCGTCCACGCCCGACGCCGCCTGGGCCAGCAGCCAGCACAGCTCCGCGGGTGGCAGCGTCGGGCGCTCGGCCAGGACCCGACGTAGGTCCCGACCTTCGACCAGATCCATGACGATGGCCAGGGTTGACCCCTCGGCGACCAGATCGAGCACCGGCACCAGGTGCGGGTGGGTAAGGCCGACCAGGGTGGTGCGCTCTCGGAGGAAGCGGGCGACCTGCTCGGGATCGCCGGCCAGCTCGGCCCGCAGGACCTTGACCGCCACCGCCCGGTGATCCCACCGGCGCTCCGCGAACCACACCTGACCGCTTGTTCCGGTGCCCAGAGGCCGTTGCAGCAGATAGCTGCTCCCCAGGGCTTGGCCCTCACCGCTTCCGACGCCCGGCGCCACCGTGCGCGCCCGAGACGATCTGCTCGGTGTCAGGGCGGCGATGAGCGCGCCCGCCCCGTCCGGGCGATCCTTCGGCTCCAGGCTCAGGGCGGCTTGGATGAGGCGATGGAGACTGTCGGGCATGTCGCTGCGCCGGAGGCCGGGGGCCTCGCCGGTGGCCATGGCCAGCAGAAATGCCGAACGTCCCCTGGACCCGACACCAGCCCACGGTGGGCGGCCCTGGAGCACGGTGTAGAGAACCGACCCCCACGCCCACAGGTCACCTTGGGCGGTCCATTCCCCACCTTCGAGCACCTCGGGGGGGACGTGGGCCGCCACGCCGAGCGAAGCCAACCGGGCCTCGAGGTGGGCCACGCGGGCGCCGTCAACCGCCACCTCCCCCTGAGCGTCGACGATGACGAGGTTGGCGGGGCTCAGGTTGGCGTGGACCAAGCCGGCGTCGTGGAGGGCGCGGAGCCCGGTGGCGCTGTCCCGTCCCGCTCGGAGGGCCTCGTCGACGTCGACAGGACCGTTGGCCAGGCGGTCTCCCAACGATCCCTGCTCGGCCCAGGGGGTCATCATCCACGGTTCTCCGCCGGGGCCGGTTCCGACATCGAGGACACGAAGGAGGTTGCAAGCGTCGAGAGAGGTCAGCGGTGATGCATCGGAGACGAAGCGGCGACGGGCACGATCACCGCCCAGACGTTCGAAGCCAACCTTGATGGCTACCGCCATGCCGTCGGAGAGTCGGGCGGAGCGCACGGTCAGCCCTCGACGTCCGCTGCCGACGACAAGCCCGTCATTGCTGGTCGGGGTGGCGAGGGACCGTGCGGGGTCGCACGGTGTGCCGAGCGCCAGAAGTCCCCCCGATGCCTCCGCCTCGGTCAATGATCGTCCCTCCCTACCGCCATCGAGCGGCCGTGGCCCCGTGTCGGGTTCCGCTGGGCGGAGTGTAGGTGGCTCGGGTCCGAACAGCCGAAGCATGAGGGACCCCCTCACACCCGGGCGAGAAGGTCGGCGATCTGTTGGTCCATCTCCGGGTGCTGCGCGTCGCTCCAGCCGATCGTGGTGCGCTCACCGGGCGGCCGCTCGACGGTCAGGGTTCCTTCCGCAGCGTCGTCATCGATCAGGGAGCGGATCGTGGCCACCAGATCGGTGCTGCGCTCGGAGGCCACCCACACTCCCGGCTCCCGTTCGTCGAGGAGGACGACGCGCCCGTCGCCGTTGCACACGACATGAGCGGAGCGCGGGGCCCCGGGAAGGTTGACGGTCACCTCGACGGTCACCGACGCCAGGAGCACCGGAGCCAGCCGGTCATAGGCGCTCGCCGTCAGGCGCAGCCCCTGTTGGTCGGTGGTGGCCAAACCTCGAGCCAGCAACGAGCGTCCGGCCACCAGCGCGGCCACGACCATGGCCTCCGGCTGTATGTCAGGGGCCAGCATGGGGACCAGGGCACCGTCGTAGCGGTCGGCCACCACGGCGAGCTCCTCGCTGGTCAGGGCCAGAGGGAGACGAGAAGCCTCGGGCCCACCGGCGACCGCCTTGTCGGTGGTCGCCGCGACCCGAGCGGTCACGGCACAAGGGGCGCGAGGACCTCCAGGCATCACGGCGAGACTCCTCCCATCAGGGTGGTCCTGTCACCCCGATGGCGTCACCGGGATGAGCCTGAAGCTACGAGGCCGAGCGGACGAGGGGCAATGGGGAGGTCTCCCCACACAGGAGTCGGCGACGAAGGGAACCTGAGGGTCAGCGAGGAGGGAGGAGGTCGAGGTCCTCGCGCCTGAGCACCCCGGTGGTCAGGGCCCATTCGGCCAGGTGCTGCAGAGCGTTCTCGCCGAGCAGGTTGGGCACCCCGGCGTTGGAGAGCCGGGTGCGCAGGTATTCGACTCGCTTGACGAGCGTCGTGCGGGGTAGTCCCAGGCGGACGGCGGCATCGGCGTAGCTTCTGGGGTGCGGGTCATACCGAGGGAACAGCTCCAGGTAGCCGGCAAAGAGGGCGACGAGGGCCAGTCGGTCGGCGGCGTTGAGCACCACTTCGCCGGTTGCGGTCGGGCGGATGTCGGAGGTGGTACCCATGGAGGCGCCGAAGGCACCGGAGACGGTCGTAGCCACGCCGAGGGCGTGGCGACGCGCCGAACCCTCCACGACCACGGTCATGGGCCCGGCCACGGCCACTCGCCGGCCCGGGGGGAGGACGGTGCGGATGCCGATCTCGTCGATGATCTCGAGGGGACGGACGGCGCTGCGGTTGAGCAACCACCACGTACCGGCCTCGTGCTCGACGGAGCCGGCCAGTCTGGAGATGCCCAGATCGGTGGCGTCCAGACAGATCGAACAGGACTCGGCTCGCCCGAAGGTGAGGATGTCGCCCGGCGTCAACTCCCGGCGCTCCCCGGCGAAGGTAACGACGACTCGATCGGACATGACGATACGACCCGACACTATCGCCCCGGTGTTGGGGAGCCCTGCCCAAGACAGGGATGATCCGTCGGGCGTACGCTGGGCTCCGTGCGCTGGCTGTCGATCCGTCCCGGCGAGGTTCGCAACGTGGGTCGTGCCTCGCTGGCGGCAGCCCTGGCGCTCGGGGTCCTGGCGGTGGCCTTCGGGACGGGCTACACCAGCACCCGGTCGCTGACCAACGACGCCAGTGTGTGGCTGCGCAAGGGCGACACCATCGCCCAGATCAACGCTCCCTCCAGGCGATTCCAGGCGTCGGTCGACGACCGCAACGGCGAGCGATCCCTGGCCGCGCCCGGCGATCCTCTTGAGGTTGTCCAGGAGCCCGACGGCACCGTATATGTGGCCATCCCCGGCAAGGATCAGGTGTTCAAGGTCGATCTGTCGACCATGGAGCCAGGTCCGGCCACGGCCGGAAACTCCGTCCTGGCCGGCGACGGTGGTGCCTACGCGGTGGACTCCGGCAAAGGTACGGTCACCCCTCTCGACCCCCGCACGGCCCTGCCGTCGGCGGCCCCCGTCCGGGTCGGCACCCCCATCCAGAGCCAGGCGCTCGACGGGTCGACGGTCTACGTGGCCGGCCAGGATGGCAGCGTCACCGCCATCAGCGACGGGGGCAGGAAGGTGAAGAGGACCCAGGTGGCGGGCAAGGGCGCCAGGCTGTCGATGGCTGTCGCCGGTCCCGCGGCAACGGTCGTCGACAGCGGGGCGGGCACCGTCAGGGTGCTCGGCGGCCGGGCCCCGACCCGGACCATCCGCCTGCCGGGAACCAGCGGCGCCCCGGTGCAGGTGGCACCCAACCAGCCCGGCCCCGACGTGTGGCTGGTGCGGGACCACCAACTGGTCGACGTCAGGTTGGCCGACGGGGACACGTCCTCGGTGGCTCTGGCCGGCGCCGACACCTATGAGCCTCCGGTGGTCTTCGGCGCCCAGGTCTATGTGCCCGACCTCTCCACCCACAGCGTCGACGTGTACGACACGGCCAGCCTGCGGTTGATCCACACCTACGCCGTGCCCCCCGGCGCCCCGGGTGATCCTGGCGGCATCGAGGTGGTAGCCAAGGCGGGCCAGGTCTGGGTCGACGATCCGAGCTCTCGCGACGCCCTGGCGCTCAGCGCCGGGGGCTCACAGAGCCGGACGGTCGACAAGGGGACAGGGTTCGATGTCGTCGATCCCAACGCCAAGCCGGCCCCCCCGCCGGGACCGGGCACACCGGCCCCGGCCAGCCCAGCCCCGGTCACCGCCTCCCCCGCCCCCGGCCCAGCAGCGACTGTGCCGGT
>JALZAH010000072.1 GCA_030948425.1 Actinomycetota bacterium | reverse complement strand
AGACCCAACGGCTGCATAAGGTCCTCGAAGATGCCCCGTTGACTGAACTACTGGAGGAAATGCGCAGGTCAGGGGGTCGGCAGCCAAGTCGGGTGGCTACGGTCCCGGCCTGTGATCGAGCCAGAAGATGCGACGCGGGACCTCTCGAAGCTGGTGGTCGCTCAGCGCGGCGCACTCCGCTCGAGCGGGGATCCCTTCGAGCCGTTCCAGCTCCTTGACGCGACCGGCGGGGTCGTCGAGGGAATTTCCGTCTATCTGCGAGAGCTGCAGGCGTGTGGTCGGCCGGCCAGCACACAGCGCTCCTACGCGATGGACCTGCTCCGCTTCTTCCGTTTCTTGTGGGCGCTGGGAGTGCCGTGGAGCGAGGCGACTCACGCCGAGGCCCGGGACTTCTGCACGTGGATGCAGCTGGTTGACAAGCCGATGCCTTTGCGTGGGCGGCACGGCGAGCCGCCGTGGGCACCCGGATCGAGTCGGGACAGGAGCCGGCGAGGCGCCGCCAACGCGCTGACCGGCAAGCCGTCTCCGGCCACCAAGTACGCCCCGGCGACGGTGGCGCACGCAGAGACGGTGCTGCGCAGCTTCTATGAGCTCCACCTCGAAGCCGGGACCGGGCCGATGGTGAACCCGTTCCCGTTGTCGCGGGCCAGGCGTGGGGGCCGGGCGCACGCGCACCATAACCCGATGGAGCGGTGGCGGCCTGAGCGGACCGGTCGCTACCGGCCGAAGGTCCCGCAGCGTTCTCCCCGTCAGATCCCCGACGAGCACTTCGACGCGCTGTTCGCCGGGCTGTCGTCGCATCGCGACCGGGCGCTGGTCGCGTTGTTCTGCTCGAGTGGGGCGCGCGCCGCCGAGCTGCTCGGTGCGTGCTGTGGGGATGTGGACCCGGGAGCACAGCTGGTCACGGTGATCCGGAAGGGATCGCGGGCACTCCAGCAGTTGCCGGCCTCCCCGGACGCGTTCGTGTGGCTGCGCCTCTACCAGGCCCAGATGGAGGGCCTCGTATCTATGACGGCCGACGAGCCGCTGTTTTGGACGCTGCGTCGACCGTTCCGAAGGCTCAACTATCACGCGGCGCGGGCGATGTTCACCCGGGCCAACGCGAAGCTCGGCGCGAACTGGACGTTGCATGATCTCCGTCACACCGCCGCCTATCGCATGGCCCGCGACCCGCAGATGCCGCTCACCGACGTGCAGTGGGTGCTCGGTCATGCGCACCTGGAGACGACCCAGCTCTACGTGCGTCCGTCGGCCGACGACGTGATCGCCTCGGTCCGCGCCCACCACGCCCGACGGGGCGATCAGGTGCCGACGCCCGACGCTTCGGGATACCGGGCCGAGTCGCTGGCCGTGTTGTTCAAGCGGCCCCGTCGATGACCGGGAACGTCGAGACCGAGGCCGGGCGGGAAGCCACTGGCCACGGGCGGGAGCGAGCGCTGGACGGTTCGTACTTCCAAGGAGCCCGACCCCAAAAGGCCGGCCCGGATCCTCAGGCGGTGCTCTTGGATCGTTTCCCGCCGCGCCTGTTGCCGAAGCGATGGGCAGCGACCAGCCATGCACGGGACGAGGTTGTGGCCAGGCTGTCGGGGCCGCCGTTTCTCACTGGGAGGGCGAGCTTGGACCACCAGCGTCGACGTGGCCTTCGCCATGTGCTCGCCTGGCTCGAAGCCGCCGAGGGCGACACCTGGCAGGAGCGGTGGGCACGAAGTGGTGCCGACGCCATGGGCCACCGGGCGTGGCGGGCAGTGCCGGCATCCTGGCTGGTTGAGACCGGGACCGCATTGACAGACCCCGCCGGTGTCTCACTGTTGCTCGGGCGGGGGATGCTGCTGGTGGTGGCCGGCGACGTCGTCCGTCCGAGCCTGGGCTGGCTGTCGTCGCCGGGCACCCCGCGGGGCCTTGTCGCCGAGCTTGCCCGAAGCCGCGACCCTGGCGGGTTCGCCGCGCTGTCGGCCATCGGCGAGGACAGCGCCGTCAATGCCCACACCTTGGGCCTGGCGCTGCGTCGAGTGGCGGCCATCGTGGCGGCGAAGGGCGGCACGGTCGCCGACATCGGTGTCGGTGACTGCCTCGAGCTGCTGCGCATCACCGAGGACGTCCAGGTTGGCGGCGACGCCACCAGCCCCTACTTCTACCAGTTGCTGCGCAGCGCGGGCGTGTTCGCCGACGGCCCGCCCGCGGGGCGGGCCCTTCGAACTCAGGGCCAGCTGGGCTGCGCGGCGCTGATCGACCGTTACGGCATCGAGTGCCGGCCGGTGCGCGACCTGCTCGTCGACTACCTGGCCGAGCGCCGCCCCGCGCTCGATTACGCGTCGCTGCACAAGCTGTCCTACACCTTGGGCCGGCTGTTTTGGCGAGACTTGGAGCTGCACCATCCCGGCATCTCCTCGCTGCGCCTGGCGGCCGATGTTGCCACCGGCTGGAAGCAGCGCATCGCGACCAAGGCGACGCGCTCGGTGGACCAGGCGGGTGCGGCCAGCCGGGCCAGCGCGCCACGCGTGAACGCCGCCGACCACCTCATGGTGGTGCGAGCCTTCTACCTCGATCTCATCGAGTGGGCGGTCGACGACCCGGCCCGGTGGGGCCCGTGGGCGCATCCCAGCCCGGTGCGCGCCCAAGAGATCGCACCCCGTCGCAAGGCACACGCCCAGCGCAAATCACGCATGGACCAGCGAACCCGCGAGCGCATGCCGGTCCTGCCCGCGCTCATCGCTCACGTCCAGACCGCGGCCACCGCCACCGCCGAGCGACTGACGACCGCCAAGGCCTGCGACCCCGGCGGGACGTTCACCTCGGGAGGCGAGACACTTCGCCGGGCGGTGACCCGACACGCCTCGGTCGGCAAGATCTGGGCGGAGGACCCCGCCACCGCCAAGCGCAGAGACCTCGGCCTCGAAGAGCACCGAGCGTTCTGGGTCTGGGCCGCGGTCGAGGTGCTCCGCCACACCGGGATCCGCATCGAGGAGCTCTCCGAGCTGTCTCACCACAGCTTCGTCGAGTACACACTGCCCGGAACCGGCGAGGTCATCCCGCTGCTGCACATCGTGCCGTCCAAGACCGACACCGAGCGCCTCTTGGTCATCAGCCCCGAGCTCGCGGACGTCTTGAGCGTCGTCATCCGCCGGGTCTCCGACAACGACGGTGCCGTGCCGCTCGTCGTCGCCTACGACTACCACGAGCGGGTGTGGAACCCGCCCTCCCCGCTGCTGTTCCAGCGCCACCACGCCGGCGAGCACCGGCCGATCGGCGGGCCGCCGGTGCGCGAGCTGCTCGCCGCGGCGTTGGCGCGAAGCGGGCTCACCGACGCCAGCGGCCGATCGCTGCGCTTCACGCCACACGACTTCCGCAGGATCTTCGTGACCGACGCCATCTTGCACGGGATGCCGCCGCACATCGCCCAGCTCGTCGTCGGCCATCGCGACATCACCACGACCATGGGCTACAAGGCGGTCTACCCCGAGGAGGCCATCACCTCCCATCGGGCGTTCCTGGCCCGTCGCCGTGACCTGCGACCCTCCGAGGAATACCGCACCCCCACCGACGAGGAGTGGGACGACTTCCTCGGTCACTTCGAGCGACGCAAGCTCGCACTCGGCACCTGCGGGCGCTCCTACGCCACGCCCTGCATCCACGAACACGCCTGCGTTCGCTGCCCGCTGCTGCGCCCCGACCCCACCGCACGCCCGCGCCTCGTCGAGATCGGCGACAACCTGGTTGCCCGCATCGACGAGGCCCGACGCCAAGGCTGGCTCGGCGAGGTCGGCGGTCTCGAGATCACCCTGGCGGCCACGAAACGCAAGCTGGGCGAAATGGACCAGCTGGCCCTCCATCACCGCACTGTCGTCAAGCTCGGGCCGCCCCGATCATCCCACACCTCCATCACCGGCACCGGCGAGCCAGGACCGGAACCGTCATGACCCCAGCCAGAGTCACCGACGCCCTCATCCACCAGCTCGTGAGCGCCACCCACGCCCAGGGGATCACCGCCCTCGATGTCGCAGCTGTCATCGAGGACCGAGGCCGGGTCCTGCTCGTCTCCAACCCCGACAACGACTTCGAAGACCACTGGGACCTCCCCGCCGCTCCAGTCCTGCCCGGCGAGAACCTCCTCGACGCCCTCTGCCGGTCCCTGACCGTCTTGGGCCTCCAGGTCGCTCAGTTCACCGGCTACCTCGGCCACCACGACCACGACCACACCGGCAACCTCATCCGGGTCTTCTGTTTCGCCGTCACCGTCACCAACCCCCAAGCCGTCTGCCGCGCAGCCACCAGCCACGACTGGGCCGACCTCCACGACCCGCCCAGCCTTCCGCCATCGACATGGTCACAGCTCATCGACCTGACCACCCTGCCAGCCACCCCCCGACCTCCCAACCAGCACCAACCGCTCAGCCGACCACTGCGCGCCTGCGCCGCCGGCTTCTACCCCGTCGAAGCCGGCGTAGAGCTGCTCATCCACCACGCCGCCTGGCTGGCCCGCGCCGACTTCGTCGAACACTTTGTGCACCTCAACGGCGACGCCGCCAGAGGCACCGAGATGGCCGACATCGACTGGACGGCCGCGCTCGCAGCGCTTGACAGCGGAACACTGCCCTGCTCGAGCAGCGAAGAACACATGCTCCGTCTCGCCGCCAGCCTGGCCGCGGGCACACCAGCCAACCTCCGCGACGCCCTCACCAGCCTCGACCAACACAACGCCTGCCTGGTCAGCGAAGCCGTCCTAAACGCAAACGGCCGGCGGCCAACAACCAGACCCCGATGACCAACACCGCCCTCCTCGTAGTTCAGAGAAGCCGGGGTCAAGCTGTCCTCGGTAGCCAGCTCGGTTCTGACCAAGTCCGGTCGGGAGATGATCGACGCCCTCATCGCCGGGGTGCGCGACCCGGCGGTCCTCGCCGAGATGGCCAAGGGCCGGATGCGCTCGAAGATCCCCGAGCTCACTGACGCGCTGGCGGGACGGTTCAACAGCCACCACGCCTTGTTGTGCAAAGCGATGCTGGCCCGCATCGACCAGGCCGATGCCACGATCGACGAGCTGACCGAAGCCATCGAGCGGCTCTAGGACCCTCATGAGGCGGCGGTGACGTTGTTGGTCGGCATCCCAGGCGTGAGCTACCGGCTCGCCCAGGTGATCCTGGCCGAGATCGGCGCCGACATGTCCCGCTTCGCCACCCCCGAGCACCTGGCATCCTGGGCGGGCATGTGCCCCGGCAACAACGAGTCCGCCGGCAAGCACCGCTCCGGGCGAACCCGCCACGGCTCGAAATGGCTTCGCATCGCCCTGGTCGAAGCCGCCCACGCCGCCGGCCGCTCCAAAGACACCTACCTCGCCGCCCACTACCACCGCATCCGAGGACGGCGCGGCCCCGGACGCGCCGCGGTCGCCGTCGGACACTCCATCCTGGTCATCGCCTGGCACCTCCTCTCCACCGGCGAGACCTACACCGACCTGGGCGGCGACTACTTCAACAAACGACGCACCAGCAACGCCCACCAGCGCCGTCTCGTCGCACAACTCGAAGCCCTCGGCCACAAAGTCACCCTCGAACCAGCAACCGCCGCCGCCTGACCACCCCCACCCCGGGCCAACCACAAATCGACCCCCACCGTGTTCCGGCGCGGCCCAGCGCGAAGCACTCACGATGATTCACACCTCAGATTAGAGACCCGTGGACCACTCCCTCGCCGGGAAGAGGTGGCGGCTGGTGCACCGCCGACCTCGAGGGCGAGGAAGTGTTTGAGGGCACATACCGTTATCCATCCCACAATGTACACTTGGTCGTGACTACATCGCAGATTGCCGTCCGACTTCCCGACACACTCCTTCGCAAGGTCGACGAGCTGGTGGCCAGCGGGACCTACGCCAGTCGGGCCGCCGCCGTCCGAGCGGGAGTGGAGGCGATCACGACGCTTCAACGGCGTCATCGCGTCGACCAGGCGATTGTCGACGGTTACGCCCGGCAACCGCCGACGGCAGCAGACGCCGCGGCGATCGCCTCGCTGCGCGACGCGATCGCCGAAGAGCCCTGGTGAGCGAGCCTCGGCGTGGTGAGGTGTGGTGGGCGGAGATAGAGGACGTCGGACGTCGTCCTTTTCTGGTCATGACCAGGCCGGCGGCGATCGCGGTGCTTCACAGCGTCCTCGCTGCTCCCGTGACCCGTACCGTCAGGGACCTGCCGACGGAGCTGCCGCTCGGACCCGACGACGGGATGCCCGCCGATTGCGCGGTGACCTTCGACAGTCTCCGTGTCGTCTCCAAGGCCCACCTTGTCGAGCGGATCTGTACCCTCGACGCCACTCGCATGATCGGCGCCTGCAATGCCTTTCGAGCTGCAGTCGATTGCTGAGGGTGGGACCGGGGCCGTCCGTGCCAGATACGCAGCACCCTGACGCTGGCCATGAGGGTGGGGAGCAACAGGGAGCTGGTGATGATCGCCGACAAGACCAGTCTTCCCGATCACCGGATCAACGCTGGTTTCCTGGTGATCAGCCAGCGGGTTTTTGACTTCTGGGACGGAGAGGACCTCGAGCGAGAGGTCCTCCCTGCGCTGGGTCGTGCCGGGGAGCTCTACGCCTTTCGTCATGAAGGCTTCTGGCGGTCCATGGACACCTATGAGGATGCTCTCGAGCTCACGGCTCTGTGCCGCGAGGGAGCAAGCCCTTGGCTGCGAGCGCCCAACGACTGAAGGGCCTTGAGGATTCGCCACCTCACTCGGCGGCCGGGCGCCGCCTGACACGATTCGAAGTTGGTCCGGCCCCTGCCCCGGCGCCGGACAGAGCCCGGTACAGCGCCGTCAGCGCTTCGCCCATGCACCGCAGATCAAAGCGTTGGCGGAGCCGGGCGCTCGCCGCCTCGGTCATGGCCACTCGCCGGCTGTCGTGTTCGAGGAGCTCGACGATGGCCCGGGCCATCCCGTCGATGTCGCCGAACGGGCAGAGCATGCCCGAGCGACCTGGCTCGATCACGTCACGGTTGCCGATCACGTCGCTGAGCACCACCGGAACCCCGGCCCTCATGGCTTCGAGGGGAGCGTAGGGGCCGCCCTCGAAGCGGGACACCAGGGCGAACACGTCGAGCTGGTCCAGCACCGCTTCGGCCCTGGGCAGGTATTCGATCTGGTGGAACCGGCCGGCCAGGCCCTCCCGGGCTATGGCCCGATCCATGTTGTCCTGGAGCGGACCCATACCGATGAGCACACCGTGGACGTCGGGACGCCGGCGGATCACCTCGGCGCAGACGGCCACGAAGTCCTCTGGGGCCTTCTGGTCGACCAGGCGGGCGACGGTGCCGATCAGGGGGACGCCGGGGGCCAGCCCGAGACGGATCCGCAGGTCGGCGACGTCAGTGGGGACGGGCGGATGCAGTTCGATGCCGTTGGGGATCACCCGGATGCGGCCCGGTTCGACCAGGCGGAGGTGGCGGGCCAGGGCTGCCTCGCTGTCCGATACCGCCACCAGCGCGGCAGTGGCGTGCCCGAGGAGTCGTTCGAGGTGAATGGCGGCGGCGCCAGTGGCCAAGCCGTTGGGGGTGTAGACGACCGGCCGCCGGGCGGGCGGCCCGGCTAGGCGGGCCAGCGCTCCGCCTACTGAGCTGTGGCCATGAACGACACCGGGATGGACCCGACGAACCAGGGCGACCAGGCGGGTGGCGGCTATCGGATTGGCCGGATGAACGGCCGAGCGGCGCATGTCCAGGCGGTGCAGGGTGGCGCCATGATCGACCATGTTGGCTACCGAGGCCTCGTCGGCCACCGCTCCCGAGGTGCGGGCGGCCCGGTCGTTCACGGGCAGGACCACGTGGTGGTCGATGCCGGCCGAGGAACGAATCACGTCGGCCACGTGGCGGGAGGTGCCCCCCCTGACCGCCTCGAGGACATGGAGGATCCGGGGTCCGTCGCTGGTCAATAGGCTTTCACCCGCCGGAAGACCACGGCCGGCAAGGTGCGGGCCAGGAGCACCAGATCGAGGCCCATGGAGCGGGTGGTGATGTACGTGAGGTCCAGGTCGACCATGTCGGTGTAGCGCAGGGCATTGGCTCCGTGCACCTGCCACAGGCCGGTAATGCCAGGAGCCACCTTGTGGCGGATCTGGGCGGCGACGTCGAACTCCTCGGGGTCGACGGGCAACGGGCGCGGACCAACCAGGCTCATCTCGCCCTTGATGACGTTGACCAGCTGGGCCAGCTCGTCGACGGAGAGGCGGCGGATGATGGCACCGACGGGGGTGATGCGGGGGTCGT
>JALZAH010000050.1 GCA_030948425.1 Actinomycetota bacterium | reverse complement strand
CCTTCCCGGGCCGAAGAGATCCTCGCCGGCTGCGATGTGGTGCTCCACGCCGGCGATGTGGTCGATCGTTCCACCCTCGACCGCATCGTCGACACGGCGGCGGCCGGCGGTCCGAAACCCCCGCTGTATGCCGTGCTCGGCAACAACGACACCGAGTTGCGAGGAGCGTTGCCCGCCCAGCTCACCATGGAGCTGGGCGGGGTTCGCGTCGGGATGATCCACGACAGTGGACCGAGCGCGGGGCGGGCCGGGCGCCTCCGGCGGAAGTTCCCCGACGCCCAGCTGGTGGTGTTTGGTCACAGCCATGCGCCAGTCGACGACGAGGGTCTCGACGGTCAGTGGCTGTTCAACCCGGGCTCGCCGACCCAGCGGCGGGCCCAGGCCGTCCATACCCTCGGGGAGCTGCGCCTCGGCGCCGGAGCCATCGTCAGCCACCGGATCATCGCCGTCGACTGAAGCAATCGGGGCTCCGGGGGCCCGGTGGCGAGTTGGGCGACGGCGCTCAGTCGCCGGCAGGAAGGTCGATGCGGGCCAGCCACAGACCGGGGGCATCGAGCTCGGCCGAAGTGGGCATCTCCCGCTCACTTCTCCACAGGCGAGCCAGGCCGTCCTCCCCCGCTCGCTCGATCACCCCGGCGACGAAGGTCTGGCCCCTCTCGTAGTCGGCGGCGTCGAGTGTCACCCCGAACAGCTGTCCGAGGATCTTGTCCCCGCCATGCTCCTCCAACCGACGGCGGTGCAGGGCTTCGGTGAGCTGGGGATAGCTGGCGATGAGCCGCCGTCCGACCGTGTCCATGACGTGGTCGGCATAGCCGGAGATGGCCACCAACAACGCCCGGAGCGGAACCTGGAGGCGACGCTGCTCGTCGGTCTGCATCTCGCCGAGGAGGGTGGAGGGGTCGGAGAAGGTGGCCTGGAGGGCAGCCATATCAGTCGGGTCGAACCCGGCCAGTCGCTCCTCGATGGCGTGGGGGTTGGGCTGCCAGGCGCCGACGTAGGAGTCGATCAGGCCGTCGAGCGCGCCGCGCACGTGGGGACGGGAGACGATGACATGGTTGATCACCTCGCGCAGGCACACCCAGAGGCGCACATCGTCGGCATCGAGGCTCCACTCTTCGGAGAAGGCGTCCATGGTGACCGGGATCATCAGCAGTTCGTCGGCCGGGGGTCGGGGCATGGGCAGCTCGTATTGGCCCATGGCCCGGGAGCCCAGCTGGCCGACCATGGATCCGGCCTGCATGCCGAGCAGGAGAGGGCCGAGCATCTGAGGCAGGTTCGAGAAAAGCTGGGCCATTGGCTCGGAGCCCCCCTCGGCGGCATCGCCGGGATCGGGCGGGGTGGCGTCGGTCATCGCCCCGGCGAGCCGTTCGAATCGTGGCTTCCAGGCTTGCAGGGTCCGCAGGGCCCAGTCGCTGCGCCCGACGGCGTGCACGGAGACCTTGCCGGTCGTCGACGACAGCCCGGTGGCCTCGGTCACGTGAAGTTCGGCTACCCGCAGCAACTCCTCGAGGCGAACTCTCGACACCGGCTCAGGGTTGGCGTCGGGGGTGCCGCCGGTCGCCGTCCATGTCGCCAGTTGCCGGGCGACGTCCCAATTGACCGGTCCCTGCGTGGTCAACATCCGAGCCAGGTTCTTCATCACATCGTCGAACGGCCCACCAGCGCCAAATGGACCCATCTCCGTCATGGCCTCAACCTGCCTCGCTCGTCGCCACAGGGCGTCCGGCCGATCCCGTTCGCCGTCGACGTGCTCATTCAGGCATGGTAGAGCGGTGAGCCGTGTTGTCGTCACCGGTCTGGCCGGGTCGCTCGGGCAGCGGGTGGCCAGCCTGCTCGCCGGTCATCTCGAGGTGACGACCCTGGTGGGCATCGACATCGAGTCGTCGCCGGCGCTGCCCTCCGGCGCCGTCGAGGTGACGGCCGATCTGCAGGGAGATCCCGAGCCGATCCGGCGGGCCATGGCGGGGGCGTCGGCCGTGGTGCACCTGGCGTGGCAGACCCCGGATTCGTTGCACCACGACAAAGACGACGGGATCGCAGCCTGGAGCACCAACCTGGCGTCGCTGCGCCAGGTGCTCGACCTCGCCGCCGAGGCGGGTGTCGACACGGTGGTCCACCTGTCGAGCGCCACGGTCTACGGGGCGTGGCCGGACAACCCCGTCCCCCTCAGCGAGGACGCCGCGCTGCGGCCCAACCCGGAGTTCTCCTTTGCCGTCAGCAAAGCCGAGGCGGAGCGGACCGTGGCCGCGTGGGCCGACAGCCACCCCGCCATCGCCGTGGCCGTGCTCCGGCCCACGGTGACTCTCGGGACGCCTGTTCGCCCCCTGTACCAGGCACTGGGGGGCACCCGCTCGCCTCGCGGAGGCGACGGTGGACGGACCGTGCAGTTCGTCCACGTCGACGATCTGGCCTCAGCGGTGGTGCTGGCTTGGAAGAAGCGCCTGCGGGGCGTCTACAACGTTGCTCCCGACGGCGGTATCGGCGAGGACACCGCTCGAGCTCTGGCCGGTGGGGTGGCCAAGGTGGCCCTTCCTGGCCAATTGGCCCACGCCGTGGCCGCATGGAGCTGGAGGCTGTGGCGGCTCGGGTCGCCCCGCGAAGCGCAGGCCTACGCCCGTTGGCCCTGGTCGATCGCTCCGGACCGGCTGCTGGCCGCCGGCTGGGTCCCGCAGCACACCAGCGAGGAGGCTCTGGTGGCGACCGACGAGCGGGCCCACTGGGACGACCTGCCGCCGGGGCGCCGCCAGAACCTGACCGTGTTGGCCGCTGCCGGAGCGGTGGTGGCGGCAGCCGTTTCGGCTGCCGGCCTCCTCATCGGTCGATCACGCCGGGCCAGAGCCTCCGACACCCTGGTGCGGCGTCTCATGGGGCGGACGATCAGCCCAGGTCGACGTCGCCGGGGGTCTCGGCGAGGGTGACGTTCGCGCTAGCCGGTCTGCCGTTGTGCAGGTATGAGACGGTCGCTCGGTAACCGGGATCGCAGTTGGCGACGAGTTGGGTGAGCGCGCCGGTGGATGCGACGGGATGGCCGTTGAACGAGGTGATGACGTCGCTGGGGGTCAAACCGGCGTGTTGAGCCGGGCTTGCCGGGGTGACGTGGGTGACCTTGGCGCCGCCGGGGAGTTGCAGCTGGTGGGCTGTGGCCGTCGACAGATCGGCTGTATCGACCGTGCCCAGCCACGGGTGAGTGACGCGCTGGCCGGCAAGCATCTGACGGGCCACGTGCTGGGCGGTGTCGATGGGGATGACGAAGGACTGGCCGTTCGAGCTGGAATCTGGCGAGTTCACCAGCGCCTCGAGGCCGACCACCGTACCTTGGGCATTGACCACGGCACCACCGGCGTCGCCGCCGACGGCGGTCGACGTGTTGACGGCGACCAGGCCCTCCATGGTGGAGGCGTCGTCGACATTGATGGCCTCGTCGAGCGCGCTGATGGATCCGGCAACCACCGAGGAACCGATGAGCCTCGAGTTGGGGGCCCCGACGGCGAGAACCGGCTCGGCGACCTGGAGGGTGGCCTCAGAGCTGAAGGTGGGGAAGATTCGAGACGAACCGGCGACGGAGACAAGCCCGAGGCCCGTCTTGTGATCGACGCCCACGACGTGGGCGTACTGCGACTCACGGTCGTCGAAGGTGACCTGGATCCGCCCGTCGCCGATAAGGCCGGCGGAGGTGAGGATGTAGGACTGGTCGCCGCCGGCGGTGTAGAGGACGCCCGACCCGGTCTGGCTGCCACCCGAGCCGGTGGTGGTGATTGACACCACGGACGGGGCGACCGAGTCGGCTACGGCGGGCCAGTTGGGGCTGGCGCTCGACGACGGGACAGACATCGACGTCGGCGTCATCATCTTGGTCACCGACTGGACGACGGTCGTGTGCCGGTCGAAGCTGCCGGCGACAACGCCTACGCCGGACGCCATGATCGCTCCTACCACACCGGCCACGACCGCCACCGACCACGTCTTGGTGGGCGAAGCCCGAGCGAAGGAAGGAGGCGGAGCGGACCGGCGCGACGATGTTGTAGCTCCCATCTCCGATGGATGCCGCCACAGCCGATCATCGGGCGCAATCCACGGCAAAAGAGGCCCCTCGTCGTCGGGGGCGTCGTCCGCTTCCACGTCGCTCGACACTATCGCTGGCCATGGGGGGGCTGGCATCGCGCCGCCAAAGAGATAGGGCGCTGAAGTCGTCACCACGACGACGCTGGGCGCCTTAGCATGAGGGGCGTGCTCGATCCCGCTGACGGTAAGGACTGGGTGGGCCTCAGCAGCGAGCCTCTCTTGGTCGATGAGGCGCTGACGTGGGTCCGACGCCCCGACTGCGGAGCTTCGGTCATCTTCTCCGGCAGTGTCCGCGATCACTCCGAGGGCCGGCCCGATGTCGCCCAACTGGAGTACGAGGCCTACAC
>JALZAH010000043.1 GCA_030948425.1 Actinomycetota bacterium | reverse complement strand
GGCCAGCCCCACCACCTCCCGACCGACTCGGCCGCTCAGGCACGCCTGCGCGACCGAGCGGGTGGCCGCCTGCTGCTGGTCGGCGCGGCCCGCAGTGTCCAGGTGGTGGCCCCGGACCGGCCCGGCTTGGTCAGTGCCATCGCCGGGGTGCTCAACCTCAACGGGCTCGCTGTCGTCACGGCAACCCTGGGGGCCGGACGCGACGGCATGGTCGTCGACACCTTCCGTGTCGAGCCGGTCTTCTCCCGCCCGCCGGACTGGTCGGCGGTCGAGCGCGACCTGGGCAGGGCGCTCGCCGGCGAGCTCTCGCTGGGCGACCGGCTCCAGGAGAAGGCTCATACGTACCGACCTCGCGGCCCCACAGCCGCCCGGCCCGCGGTGACCGACGTGATGTTCGACAACGACTTGTCGGCGCAAGCCACGGTGATCGAGGTGCGGGCCCCCGACGCCATCGGCCTCTTGTATCGCATCACGTCGGTCCTCAGCGAGCTCGGGCTCGACATCCGCCACGCCACCGTCAGCACCGTGGGCCACCAAGCCGTCGACGGCTTCTACGTGGTGGACGCCTCCGGTTCCAAGCTCACCGACCCGCATCGGCTGGAGGAGGTAAAAGCCGCCATCCAGGCTGAGGTGAGCCGGACAACGACGGTCTGAGACCCTGAGACCAGGTGGGCGGCCGAAGTGTCATCCTGGCGTGATGCCCAGCCTCACCCCGGCCGAGCTGGACCCCTGGGAATAGTCGGTGGCCGGCGACGAGGCCCAGCACCCCTTCCGTAAAGTCACCGTACGGGGTCGGGCCGAGATCGTCTTCGGCCGCGGCGACGACGACCAGTGGCGCGACCTCTACCGGGCCATGGCACTCCGGTACATGACCGCCACCGACGGAGACGCCTACCTGTCGCTCACGCGCCATATCCCTCGGATCCTCGTCGGCGTGGATCTCGATGCCGGTGGGAGTGAGGTCACCACCTGGCGGCTACCGCTTCACGACGAGGACCCCACCACGTTCTGGGCCCGCCGGTACTGGGAGTAGCTCACACAATCCTGATCAGGGGCTCATCGGCCACTGATCGCCACCGGTCAGGGTTGAGCCATGACCGACCGACTTCCAGTGAACGAACCGACCTCGCCGTTGCCGACACCACGGGGGCCCGCTCGCCGCTGGTGGGCACGAGGTGTCGCGGTGGGGTTGGCCACGCTCGTGCTCGTCGGAGCGGGGGCCGGAGTGGGGATGGCCGTCACCGGTGGCAACTCCGACTCGGGGCCTGCGGGTGGGTCGGCCGCCAAGGCCGCTCCCACAAAAGCGGTCGGTAAGAAGCACGCCGGAACCCAACGGGGCGGCGCCAAGGTCGACCCTGCCCGTCAGGCGTGGGCCCACAAGTACGGCGTCGATCGGGCCACCATGGAAAATCTGGCCGACGCCGCCTCGGCCTCGGCTGACCAACAGGCCGCGGCGAGCGACCTGTTGGCGCGGACCGAGGCGGCCACCGCGCCCTACGCCGACCTGGCCAAGGCCAAGGCCGCCGGCTTCGACGTGGAAGCCAGCCTCGCCCAAAACGAGAAGGAACGTCCCAACGAGGCCGCCAAGCTGGCGAACATCGACGCCGGACAGAAGACGGCCGACGGAATGATGCCGATGCTGCACGTGGGCAACAAGGCCAACCGAGCCGACGGCAAGATCCTCGACCCGTCAGCGCCCGAGACGTTGATGTACAGCTACGCGGGCCAAGGTCGCTGGACGCTCGTGGGCGTGATGTACACCGCCAACGAGTCGTATCCTCAAGCCCCCCCGGACCCGGGTGGTCCCATCACCCGGTGGCACTACCACGAGAAGTCCGGGGGGCAGAAATTGATGATGCACATCTTCTTCGTCCCTGGCAACGATCTGGCCCATGCCTACGCGGCCGAGATGAGCGACTAGGGATGATGCCCGTCGACAGCCTGAGCTGGGGCGACTTCTTGTGGACACCACTGCGCAGCCGGTGGAGATGGCCGCTCGCCGCGGCCACCGTGGTGACGGCCGCCGCCCACTTGCCGGTGATCGAACCGCATTTGCACGAGGCGCCCTACATGGGCGAGGAGTTCGTCGTGCTCACCGTGGCGTGCCTCCTGCTGGGGCTTGCGGCGATCGTCTGCGACAGTCCAATCGTCTACACCCTCACGGTCGTGACCTGCGGGCTGGCGATTCTCGGCTACGTCGTCACCCGCCTGGTGGCCTTCCCGCAACTCGCCGACGATGTGGGGAACTGGCTCGAGCCCCTCGGCGTCGTGTCCGTTGTCGCCGAGACTGTCGCCGTCATCACTGCCGTGAACGGCTTGTCGGTCGACTCCCGTCGCGGCTCACCGGCGAGGATCTGACCCGCTGGCATCCCGACGGAGCGGTGTCCGGTTCCGCAGCCGGAGCCGCAAAGGTTGAGGATCACCAATTGCATGGGCCGGAAGTCGGTCTGCTCACGACAGGCGTTGTGATCGATGGGGGTGAACTTCTGTCAAGCCAGATCCAGGGATTCGTCCGGCCGGAGACGGCGTAGGAGCAACCCGGCCAGTTCGATCGGGTCGGTTTTGAGAGCCACCGTGTCGATGTTCCGGTAGGCGACGATCTCGGCCATGACGGGGTCCTCGATCGCCCTCTTGTCGCCTGCCTGCCGTTGGGCGACGGCCCCGGCCAGGCTGTCGGCCACGCCGCCGGTGCCGGTGACGATCAGGAGCGGCCAGTTGCGCCGCACCGCGTGGAGCACCTCGTCGCGGGCGACCGGACCGCCGCCCACGAGCACGACGGCCACGGTGACCCCGCGGGCGAAGGTGTCGGCCATCTGGAAGAGCAGCTCGGTCTCCTGGCCCCATTCGCCGACGTCGGCCAGCACGAAATGGGTGTGGTTGGGCTCGAGCAACACCCGCTCACCGTCGGCGGGAGCGCCTCCGGGGTAGGTCACCTTCGACAGGGGAGCGACGCCGAGAAGGGCAGGACGGGGCAGACGATCGGCAATGGCCTCGCCGAGCACCGCCATGGCGCCGGACGCCGTTCCCCCGTCGATCAGCAGGGCGTCGGTCTTGGTGGCCGCCACGGCGAGACCACGCGAGAACAGTTGGGTGAGCCAGGGCACGACGCTGGGCTCCAGGCTGTCAGCGGCGCCGACGACCATGACGACGGCCCCCGGCGGCTGGATCCCGAGCTCATCGAGAAGCTCCCCGGGAGAGGCGTCGGGGCCCGCTTCGACGGCCACGGCCCGCACGCCGTTGGGGAAGTCAATAAGGTTCCCCACGCCCCGGATCGTACCCGTCACCGAACCGGCCGCCGGGGGTCAGGCCGTCAACGACTGACGGGGTCGGTCACGCCACCGCGGTGCAGGTG
>JALZAH010000534.1 GCA_030948425.1 Actinomycetota bacterium | reverse complement strand
TTCTGGAACGCGCTGGATGCGGGCAACTTCCCCGCGGTCAACTTCCTCAAGGCACCCGGGTATCAGGACGGGCACGCCTTCTACTCCGACCCGGTCGACGAGCAGGCTTTCCTGGCCAGCACCATCAACCGCCTGGAGAAGCTGCCGAGCTGGAAGAACACTGCGGTGGTGGTCAACTACGACGACTCGGACGGATGGTATGACCATCAGATGGGGCCCATCGTCACCCAGTCCCAGACGCCGCTCGACACCCTCAGCGCTCCCGGTCAGTGCGGCAACAGCCCCGCCAAGGTGCCGACCACCGGCACCGGCCAGCTCGAGCAGGCCCGCTGTGGGGTGGGTCCTCGTCTCCCGCTTCTTGTCATCTCCCCTTACAGCCGCAGCAACTTCGTCGACAACACCTTCACCGATCAGACTTCGGTCGTCCGTTTCGTCGAGGACAACTGGCTGGGTGGTCAGCGCATCGGTGACGGGTCGGCCGACGCCACCAGCGGAACGTTGACGTCGATGCTGGACTTCGCTCGTCCCTCCGCTCACCGGCTCTACCTCGACCCATCCACCGGGCGGCCCGCTCCTCCAGGCCGGTACAAGGGCGACGCGCCTGGCGACTGACAAGCGTGGTCGGGCGGGGGAGGAGCGATGAGGCCAGGCCCGACCTGGAGGACCGCACCCGGGTCCTGGCTACGCTGCCGTCCATGAACGAGCTGGAACTGGTGACCGAGGTCAGCCCCCTCATCGCCGACATGGGTTACCGCTACTACTTCGCCCCCGAGACCGAGGCAGTGGGCAAGGAACTGGGCCTCGACCTGTTCTCGTTCTACTTCCTCGGTCGCGGTGGCGTCCTCGGCGACGTCGAGTGGCCGGTGGTCGCTGCCGCCTTCGGGTACTTCAGCCCCGATGCCGTGTCCATGATGTGGAATGGCGCACGCGCCAAGCTGGCACCGCGCCACGCAGCGCGCCGGCATCTGGGCTGCTGTGCCGAGTTCGGTCGTCGGCACCTGGCCGGTGTCGCCGGGCTGGAGGCGTTCTGCGCGGCGGCCGAGATGGTCCACACCTCCGCCCAGCGCTCCCTCGGTGCTCTCGCTCTCTATGCCGGGATGGCCGCCGAGCCGGTGCCCGAGGACCTCCCGGCTCGGGCTATGCACCTGGTGGCCATGCTGCGAGAGCACCGGGGAAGCGTGCACCTGGTGGCAGTGGTGGCCGCCGGCCTCGACCCTGCCGTCGCCCACTACTTGCGTCGGCCGGACGACTGGCGGTTGTTCGGCTGGACGGCTGAGCAGGTCCCGACGGTGACCGACATCGACCGGCGCCGTCTGGCCGCCGTCGATGCCGCCACCGACCGGCTGGTGACTCCGGCGTACGCCGTGCTCGACGATCCCGGCCGCCGGGCGCTCTCGGAGGGGATTCAGGCCATGCACGCCGCCCTGGGCGACGGCAGCGGGGTGCCCCGGGTGGGCTGAGGGGCCACTTGCCCACGATGTGAGCTGTCAAGAACCGGGCCGCGAACGCGAAAGGGCCCTGGCGCGACCCCCCCATCGAAGGGGCGGGGACAGGGAGGTCGGCGCCAGGGCGAACCGCCGAGGGGCAGCTTCGGCGGTTTCACCAACCTACCCGGCCCCTGCGTTTCCAAACTGGTCACTCCAGAACTTTCCCGGCGGGTTTCGACCTGTGGACAACCGGAGTCCACCGGCGCCGAAATCCACAGGGTTGCCCCCCTATCGGTCCACAACAGGCCGGGCGTAGCGTCGGCGTCAACCACCTCCCGTCCTCCACCGGCCGCGCAAACCTTCGCGAGCAGGTCGAAACTCATTGACATGGATGGAACTACGGTGGTGTAATTCAAGCCGCATCTTGTGGTCATCGGGAGGAAGGCCACTACCCGTTGTGTTCCGGCACCTCCTACTCCAGCGTGTCACAACGGTCCTCAGCAGCACCTCTTCCCTGAGCAGGCTCCCGAAACAGCACCGGGCCCCTGTAGACCCGCAGACCCCGCTGAGCACACCGCACTGAGCACACCGCACTGAGCACACCGCACTGAGCACCCCAGGAGGCTCCCGACCCATGGCCATCGCCCCCGAGCAGATCGGCATCGGCATCCGTCGCCAGTTCACCGTCGCCGGCCAGGACCCCTATGACAGCGTGGTGTGGGAACGGCGGGACGCTCGGATCTCCCACTACGCCACGGGGGCGGTGGCGTTCGAGCAGAGCGGTGTGGAGGTGCCGTCCGGTTGGAGCCTCAACGCCACCAACATCCTGGCTCAGAAGTATTTCCGGGGGACCCTGGGGTCCTCCGAGCGGGAATGGTCCCTGCGCCAGGTCGCCGACCGGGTGGTCGACACCATCACCGCCTGGGGCCGGAAGGACGGCTACTTCGTCGACGATGAGGAGGCCCAGACCTTCTCCGACGAGCTCAAGTACCTGATCATCCATCAGAAGGCGGCGTTCAACTCGCCGGTGTGGTTCAACATCGGCGTCGCCGGGGTCCCTCAACAAGGGTCGGCGTGTTTCATCCTCTCCGTCGAGGACTCCATGGATTCCATCCTCGAGTGGTACAAGGAGGAAGGGGTCATCTTCAAGGGCGGCTCCGGCGCTGGCGTCAACCTGTCGCGCATCCGCTCGTCCAAGGAGCACCTCCGCGGGGGCGGTACCGCGTCGGGCCCGGTCAGCTTCATGCGGGGTGCCGACGCCTCTGCGGGGACGATCAAATCGGGCGGCAAGACCCGTCGCGCCGCCAAGATGGTGATTCTCAACGTCGACCATCCCGACATCGAGGATTTCATCTGGTGCAAGGCCGTCGAAGAGCGCAAGGCCCGGGCCCTGCGCGATGCCGGCTTCGACATGGATCTGGACGGCAAGGACAGCCACTCCATCCAGTACCAGAACGCCAACAACTCCATCCGGGTCACCGACGAGTTCATGCACGCGGTGGTCGTCGACGCGGAGTGGGACCTCAAGGCGGTCATCACTGGTGAAGCCGTCCAGACGGTGCGGGC
This sequence comes from Actinomycetota bacterium, assembly GCA_030948425.1. Lineage (GTDB taxonomy): Bacteria > Actinomycetota > Acidimicrobiia > Acidimicrobiales > Palsa-688 > JALZAH01. The sequence continues at coordinate 26,349 of JALZAH010000534.1, read as the reverse complement.
TCGTGACCTGTTCCGCCAGATGGCCAAGGCAACGTGGGAGTGCGCCGACCCTGGAATGCAGTTCGACACCACGATCAACCGTTGGCACACGGCGCCCAACAGTGGTCGCATCAATGGCAGTAACCCGTGCTTCACCGGGGACGCGTTGGTGCACACCGACAAGGGCCTCATCTGCTTCAAGGAGCTCTTTGCCCGGGCCAACGAGGGGGAGTCGTTCGGGGTCTGGACCCACGACGCCACCAACTCGGATCATCCGCAGGAGCGCTTGGAGCTGACGACGCCCGAGGCGTTCATGATCACGGGCAGCAATGAGGTCGTTCGCCTTCGCTTCGACAACGGGATGGAGGTCCGCTGCACCCCTGGCCACCGGTTGTTCACCACCAACAGGGGTTATGTGGAGGCCGGCGAGCTGACCCGTGAGGATCACGTCAAGATCCTTGAGCTGCCGGCGCCGGCGGTCAGTGCCGACCACCTGCTCCCGGTGTCAACCGATCTGACCGCCTACCGTCAGAGCGGAGATCATCGCCGACCCGTCAACCTGCCCGAGAAGTGGAGCCCAGAGCTCGGGCACTACCTCGGATGGCTGGTAGGCGACGGATCGGTGGCGGCGACGGGGACGATCATCGCCATCTACGGGTCCCCTGAGGAGCGCCAGACCGTGCTTCCCCGCCACAGCGAACTGGTGACCTGGCTGAACGGGGGCCAGACACCAAAGCCGAGCATGCAGCCCAATGGCATGGTCCATCAGCGCCTTAGCCGGCAGCGCCTCAGCCGGCAGAGTCTGACGGCCTTCCTCGCCGCCCTCGGCCTGTCGCCGGGACGGGGGCCGACCAAGCGGGTACCGGCGTCGATCTTTCAGGCCCCGAGCGATATCGTGGGATCGTTCCTCCAGGGTCTCTTTGATGCCGATGGCTGCGTCCGTGGTGACGACCCCGAGGGTGGCTATGTCGGTCTCGGATCGAGTTCCCGCGGCCTGTTGGTCGACGTCCAGCGCCTCCTCACCACCCTCGGCGTCACGTCGAGCATCGACGCCACCACGAAGAGTGCCAAGGCCGATAGCTTCGCCAACACCCGGATGGATGCAACCACCGTCAGCTACGACAGCTCGGCCATGTACGACCTGCGGATCTGGGGCTCTTCGGTCGCCACGTTCGCCACCACCGTGGGGTTTGTCCTTCCGTCCAAGGCCGACGCCCTTGCTGTCCTGGTGAGCGGCCGGGTCCAGTGTTACGACAACACGGACAACTCGGCCCACATGGTGGAGCGGGCCGACGACGGCTATGAGCTGACCTACAACCTGACCGAGCCCCGCAACCACTCGTACATGGTCAACGGGCTTCTTGTCCGAAACTGCTCCGAATACATGCACGTGGACAACTCAGCGTGCAACCTCGCCAGCCTCAATCTGTTGACCTTCATCGAGCCGGATGGGCCCTTCGACGTCATCGGGTTCAAGGCGGCCACCGAGGTGGTCTTCAGCGCCCAGGAGATCATCGTCGGCAACGCCGATTACCCGACCGAGGCCATCGCCGAGAACTCTCGCCGTTTCCGCCAGTTGGGGATTGGCTACGCCAACCTTGGCGCTCTGCTGATGGCCGAAGGGTTGGCCTACGACTCCGACGGCGGCCGGGCCTGGGCCGGGGCCATCACCTCCCTGCTGACCGGTCACGCCTATGCCACGTCGGCTCGTACGGCGGCCCGAATGGGTCCCTTTGCGGGCTTCACCCAGAACCGCGACGCCACGCTCGGCGTGCTGCGCATGCACCGCGACGCCGCCGCCCACATCGACGAGGAGCTGGTTCCCCCCGAGCTGCTCTCCGCCGCCCAGGAGGCATGGGATGACGCGGTCGAGATCGCCGACGAGCATGGGGTGCGCAACGCCCAGTCTTCAGTCCTCGCTCCGACCGGCACCATTGGCTTGCTCATGGACTGTGACACCACGGGCATCGAGCCCGATCTGGGCCTGGTCAAGATGAAGAAGCTGGTCGGCGGGGGCACCATGTCCATCGTCAACCAGACGGTGCCTCGGGCGCTCACCCGGCTTGGCTACGACGACGCCCAGGTGGTCGACATCCTGGCTCACATCGACGAGCACAAGTCGGTCCTCGGCGCCCCCCACCTGGCGTCGGAGCACCTCGACGTGTTCGCCTGCTCGATGGGTGACAACACCATCCACTACCGGGGCCACGTGCGGATGATGGCGGCGGTCCAGCCGTTCATCTCGGGCGCCATATCGAAAACGGTGAACATGCCCGAGGAAGCGAGCGTTGACGACGTCGAGCAGCTTCACATCGAGGCATGGCAGCTCGGCCTCAAGGCCGTCGCTATCTATCGCGACAACTGCAAGGTCGCTCAGCCCTTGGCTACGGCCAAGCGGACAGCGGTTGACCCCCACGTCTCCGAGGCCGAGGCCCACGACGCCGAGCTGGCGGTCAAGGTGGCTGAGCTGGAGCAGGCTCTGGCCCGGCAGACCACGGTGGTGGTCAAGCAGCCGATCCGCGAGCGGATGCCCCGGCGCCGTCGATCGTCAACCTTCGCTTTCCGGGTGGCCGACTGCGAAGGCTTCGTCACCGTCGGTGAGTACGACGACGGCCGTCCCGGTGAGGTGTTCATGAAGGTGGCCAAGCAGGGGTCGACCCTGGCCGGCATCATGGACGCCTTCGCCATCTCGGTCAGCCTCGGCCTTCAGCACGGCGTGCCCCTGTCGACCTATGTCAAGAAGTACACGTCAATGCGCTTCGAGCCGGCGGGGATGACCGACGACCCCGAGCTGCGCATCGCCCAGTCGCTGGTCGACTACATCTTCCGCCGCCTGGCTGTCGACTACATGGGCTACGCCGAGCGTCTCGAGCTCGGGGTGCTCACCAGCCAGGAGCGGACCCAACCCACCCTGCCCGGCGTGGATGAGGCCGTCACCGCCAACCAGTCAATCGTGGACGACCGACTCGACCTTGACGGCCACAGTGGTCCATCGACCAGGGCGGGCGGGGTGGTCGGCCCGGTCACCGGTGCCGGGCCAGTGGTACCCCCGGCGGGTTCGGTCATGCCCGAGGCCGGCGATGCTCCCTACTGCTACCAGTGCGGGGTCCAGATGCAAAGGGCCGGTAGCTGCCACGCCTGCCCGTCGTGTGGGACGACCAGTGGCTGCTCATGATGTGGAGATCACGGTCCCGAGTCGTCTGGGATCCCGAGTCGGCTGGGACAAGAAGGCCAGCGACGAGGCCCTCCGACCGGCGCATCGGGCGGCTACCCACCGGGAGGTTCGACGACCACGGCGGGAGTGCTGACGCCGAGGTAGGCACCGACGGCTCCCGCATCGTCGGTGAGTGCCTCTGTGGTCGCGGTCGATAGAGCACCGAAGGGACGGAGGGTCAGCGTGCCTGACGACATACGCCACGAGGCGACGGCTCGCCCGTCGACCAGGGCGAAGGGGTGAAAGATTCCGTTCTTGGTGACCAGGCTGTGGTCGTCTCCGACGACCGGGCGGCGATCGCACCATCCGAGGAGGAGTGGATCGAAGGCGCCGAGCAGTCGGGGCGGTGGGAGCTCGACATCGACCGGGGCAGCCGCTAGATCGACCAGCCCGCCGCCGAGGTCGTAGAGCTCTGCGGCCATGGCTGACAGCCCGGCGCGGGCATCACGCAGGGGCAGACCCGCCCACCGAGCCAGGTCCCGGTCACCGGCCGGCCCGTGTCCCCGCAGGTAACGACGGGCCAGCGTCTGGAGAGCAGCATCCCGGTCCATAACGGTCGGTGGTGGGCGCAGCCAATCAGCAACGAGCACCCAGGCCTGGTGGCCGCCCCGCATGGGTCCGCGCACGGTCAGGCCACGGAGAGCTGTCAGGGTGAGAAGGTGGATGAGGGCCTGGCCGGCGGTGGGCACCCCGGCGCTTTGGAGCCGGGAGCGAAGCTCATCGCGGGTGAGCGGTCCCTCGGCGCCCAGAGCGGCGGTGACCACCTTGACGCCTTGGTCCATCTGCCCGTCGGCGAACCCCAGCTGGGCCAGGCGCCGGTTGCTGGCGGTGAACAGTGTCGGGCTGGTGAGTGCGTGCAACCACCAGTAGTCCTCGGCTCGAACCAGGTGGAGCGTGCCTCGGTTGAGGGTGGTGACGACGAGCGACCGCTCGACGCTGAGGGCGCGCTCAAGATCGTCCACGGTGACGTCGGTCGTGCGTGACCGCACCGCCAGACGGAAACCCCTCGGGTCCTGGGCCTGGACGGCGACCAGACGCTCGGCGACATCGACGGGGTCGGTGGCGAGGGGGCCCGACAGCTGCTGGGCCCGGAACCGCAACGCGCGGAACGGGAACGATCCGTTCTCCCTGGCGGCGGTCACAGCAGGCTCGGCCCGAGCGGGCCGTCAGCCCTTCCGGGCCCGGCTGGGTGCGACGCGTGGGGGCTCGTCGGGCATCTTCGGGTACACCGGGGGCCAGGGGGCATCCCGCAGTCCGGCGGCGGTGTCGTGCTCGTGCATGGCCAGCAGCGGGTCGAGGGCTTGGGGGTGGTCGGTCATCGCCGCCCACGGGTCGCCCTGGCGTCCGAAGCGCCCCGGCACCGTAGCGATGGTCAACGCGTCGGGCTCGATGGCATCGAGCTCCTCCCACCCGAAGGGCGTCGATACCTGTGCCCCGGGCCGGGCCCGCACGGACCAGGCGCCGAAGATGGTCTTGTGCGGTGCGTTCTGATTGAAGTCGACGAAGACCCGCCGGCCGCGCTCCTCCTTCCACCACGCCGCGGTGATCAGGTCGGGGCGGCGACGCTCAAGTTCGCGGGCAACGGCGACGGCCGCCGAGCGCACCTCATAGGAGGTCCAGCGCGGTTGGAGTCGCACGTAGACGTGGATGCCACGATTCCCGGTTGTCTTCGGCAGGGCCCTGACGCCGACCTCGTCGAACAGGCTCCTCACCTCATGGGCCGCCTCTTGGACCATGGTGAAGGTGACGCCGGGCGTGGGGTCCAGATCGATGCGCAACTCATCGGCATGTCCAGGATCGGCGGCCTGGGCCGGCCAGACGTGAAAGCCCAGGCATCCGAGGTTGACGGCCCACAGCACATGGGCGAGGTCGGCGGCGATCAGCGCCTGCGAGGTGGTGCCGTTGGGGGTGCTGACCGTGGTCGTCTGGAGCCAATCAGGCCGGCTCTCCGGCACCCGCTTCTGGAAGAACGACGAACCACCGACCCCGTTGGGAAACCGCTGCAGGAGCACAGGGCGTCCTCCCATGGCGGCGAGCAGGGGATCCGCCACCGACTCATAGAAGCGGACGAGATCGAGCTTGGTCTCGCCTCGCTCCGGGAAGAAGACCTTGTCGGCGTGGCTGATCGGCACCTGGCGGCCCGACGTTTCGACCACGACACCGTCGCCGTCCATGTCGCCGACCGTAGTTGCTAAGGGTCCGCCGCCGGGTCAGTCACTCGCCTGTGGGCATCCTGGAGGGCGCCGATCCCGTCATGGACCAATCGGATCGGCAACGATGGGAGCCGTGGAGCGCAGCAACGTCCTCGTCGGTACCTGCTCGTGGACGGACAAGACTCTCGTCAACGATGCCGCCTGGTATCCCAAGAAGTCCATGTCGGCCGCCGAGCGGCTGGGCTTCTACGCGTCGCATTTCCCCATCGCCGAGGCCGACAGCACCTACTACTTCCCCCCCTCACCGGATCTGACCCGCAGTTGGGCGGAGCGGACGCCAGCGACGTTCACCATGAACGTCAAGGCCTACTCGCTGCTGACCGGCCACCCCACCAAACCAAACTCGTTGTGGCCGGACATGAGAGATGCCATCAAGGCGGAGTTCGCCGACAAGCGCAACGTTTACCCGTCGCATCTCGACGACGACGCCGTGGAGGAGGCCTGGCGGCGCTTCGAGGCTGCGCTACGACCCCTGCGGACGGCCGGGAAGCTGGGGACCGTGCTCATGCAGTACCCCGAGTGGTTCACGGCCAAGGAGGTCAACCGTCGGGAGCTGGCCACCATCCGGCAGCGGTGGAGGGACCTGCCGGTCTGCGTCGAGTTCCGCTCTCCTACGTGGTTGGCCACGGCCGAGGACCGAGTGAGGACCCTGGGGACGCTCGGGGACCTTGAGCTGGCCCTCGTCGTCGTCGACGCCCCATCGGCGTCCCAGCTTTCCTCCGTCGCTGAGGTCACCAACCCGGAGCTGGCCGTGGTCCGCTTCCACGGGCGCAACGACGACACGTGGAAGAAGCCGGGTACGACCGCCGCCGAGCGGTTCAAGTACCTGTACTCCGAGCCGCAGCTACGGGCGTGGGTACCGAAGATCGAGGCGCTGGGGGAGCGGGCGACGACGGTCCATGCCCTCATGAACAACTGCTTCCAAGACTACGGGGTGCGCAATGCCGCCGACCTGGCGTCACTGCTGGGCGGCACCTGAGCGTCGCCGTCACCCGCTGGACGCCGTGGGCGGCGCGCCGCTCAGCCGGCGGGTATAGAGGGCCCGAACGGCGGTGGCCACCACCCAGGCGTCGCCAACGGTCAACCCCACCCGCTGCAGGAGACCGTGGGAGGGAGCGAAGAGGCTGGCGATCAAGAAGGCGGCGGTCACCAGCCCGGCGACGACCGAGACGCGCACCCAGGGCCCGTGGTCGGCGGTGCCGACCCAGATTCCAGCGGCGACCACAGGGGCGGCGGCGAGGGTGGCATAGCCGACGCCAGCGAACGTCGCATGGGCATTGCCCCGACCGGCAGCATCCAGCGAGAACGCCGCCACCCCAAAGGTCGACACGCCTGTCCCGGCCAGCAGGATCTTGACCGCCCGGGGCAGGCCCGACAGGGGCGACGCCGCATAGGCGACGAGTCCACCGCCGTAGATGATGAACCCGACGGTCATCGCTGCCCGAGTCGGTGCTCCGGTCTCGGCCAGGCGGCTGATGGCATCGTTGATGGGAGAGTAGTGCGAGCGGATGGCGCCTAGCACCGCCCAATCGGTCACGAAGAGCAGTGGGCCAACGACTCCGGCAGCCGTCAGAACACCATCGACAGCAGACCGGCTTCGAGCCACGCATCACCTCCAGACAGGAGGTGCTGAGCCTAATGCGGTTGCCGGGGCGCTCTCAGAGGGGGCAGGGGTGTCGTAGTCGGGGGAAGCCATGGTGCGGAGTCGGACGCGGACCCGGATGACTGCGCAGGCCAGCATCACCGGGAGGCCCAGTGCCAGCAGCATGTTGGTGAGTACCATGTGCTTGTAAACGTCTGGCAGTCCCTCGGAGATCATCACTGCCCAGAACTCGGTGCATGAGCCCAGGGCGACGAACACGCCGAGCATCCCGACCGCTCGAGCCCCCGGCCCAAGCGTCCGACGTCGGGCGGTGCGAATCCCGACGTAGAGCGTGGCCAGCCAGACCAGGACCAGGACCGGTTGCCAGGCATGTTGGAACAAGGCGCCATAGGCACCCACTCGTCCTTCGATGGTGCCCGCCGGTTGTCTGGAGTTGGCGAGGTAGCTGCCAAGGTAGTTCTGGCGCCACTGATCGACACCCTTGAGACCGTCGGATCCGACGGCCACCAGCCGGTCGGGGTGGGTCAGGTAGAACTCGATGATACGACCCTGGGTCACCTCCGTGCGGAACCGCAGGTACTCCGGACGCAGAGTGGCAGCGTTGGTGCTCTCGGGGTTGGAGCCCACAGCGCTGGCCAGGCTGGGATCGGCCCCGAGAGCACGCAGATCGGCGGCGGGATCATGGCTGTGCGGCAGGATCTCGCCGAACACCTCGCCGTAGATCTGTTGCTGGGTCAGGCCCACCGGCGCGGTGACGACGAAGTAACCGGTGGCCCCCACCAGCAGGGCGGCCACCATCAGACCTGGCCATCGACCGATCAGCCACCGCCCCGCTCGGATGGCGTGGCCGCCGGTCGTGGCTGGCCTGCGGGTGGGGCCGTGGGGCCCCCACAGCAGGCCCACCACCAAGGCCGGCAGCAGAGCAGCGGCCTGAGTCTTGGCCCCGATGGTCACCGTGCCCAGGAAGGCGACGGCCGCCAGGGCGGGCCAGGTGGTGTGCCCCCGGCGCCACAGACCAAGAAGGGCGGGGCACAGGGCGAGGGTTCCGATGAGCTCGGCCGGTTCGCTGTAGGGCGAGATGAAGAACTGAGCGATCATGCTGTCGGCGGCCAGCAGTGCTACCAGGGAGGCCACCACCACCCGGACCACGACCGGACCAGGCAAGAGCACCACGAGGGCAGCGACCACCAGGCCCACCAGCACCGCGCACAGGACGCCAAGGGCGCGAAGGTCGAGGGAGCCGGGAAGGCCGAGCAGTGGCGTGAGGTGTTCGGCCATCGACAGCAGCCACAGCTCAGAGGAGCGGAACACCCCGCCGGATCCGTCGGCGCTGCACGCCTCGCCATACCACCGGTGAGCGATCAGGGTCGGGTGTATGAACGTCGAGGCGCTTGCGTTGAACGGCGTTGTGGCCCGGACGCCGAGCTGGCACAGCAACCGTCGCCCGTCGCCCTGGTCGCCCATGCCGATCGCCCCGCCGACGAACAGCCGGGCCGCCATGATGGCGCTCCAGGCCATTCCGGTCGCTGCGGCCACCCATGGCAGGGCCCGGCGACGGACTTCGCTCCCCGGGTCCGTCTCGGCCACGGCGGCCTCGGATCGGGTGATCGTAGCGGTCACGGTCGGGCCCCGTTCATCCTGGAACCCGACGCACGGTGCCAGTGGTCATGGTGGCCCCGGCATTGTCGAGCCAGCACTCGGTCGAGCGGTTGCCTGCCGTCCAGGCGGCCTCGGTGATCGGATCGGGGGTCAGGACCAGGTCGGGTCGCCAGGCGATCGGCTGGCCGAGGTAGGCGGTGGCGATGGGCCGGCACGCCAGCTGCTCGAGCTTGTCCACCTTGGCCGGTCCCGGGTACGGCCCGGAGGGAAGGACCACGTTGGGACTGGTGTCCTCGGCCTGGTGGGGCAGGTTGCAGGTGACATCTCCCGTCGTCGTCCGGCACAGTCGGAACACTGCGGAGTGGGAGCTGGTCATGACCCCAGCGAGGGGATAAGCGATCGTCGGGCCGTTCGGAGTCTCGGGTTGGGTCGACCCCTGGCAGTCGACGGTCCGGTCCCCCCGGGCCCACGCCGCCGCCGTTGGGAAGCGGAACCACGAGTAGATCCCGTAGGTGACGTCGGAGGGCCCAGCGCCGACGTAGGAACGTTCCAGTCGGTAGTTGTAGCAAAGGTGGCCGGCAAGCTTGTTGAGCAGCTCGCCGTTGGGTCGCAACTTGGCCGCAGCCGCGACGCCGGTCACCTTGGTCAGGAACATCGTCTCTGTCTGATGCGGTTCATGGCACGGAACCGGCGGGGCCGAGTCGCTTGGTATGCCGAGAAGCTCGGTGGGATCCTCGGCCAGATGACAGGCTCCCGGACGGGGCGCGCCGACCGAAGCGGGCGACGGCACCGGGCCGGCGAAGGACATGGCGAAGCCGGCGGTAGCCAGGGCTACGACGAACGTCATCCCTCCGACGGTGCGTCCGTAGCCCCGCCGCCGACGCAGACGACCAGGCCTAGGCAACGCGCTCCGCCGCATCGACCTCGAACATCGTAGCGTCGGGTCGGAACTCTTCGGGCCGAGGCCCGGCGCCCAGCAGCCAACGCATGGCGGCAACGGAGCGTTCCGCGGCGCGGCCATCACCGTAGGGACTACGAGCCTGGGCCATGCGGGCGTAGCGAACGGGGTCGGACAGGAGGCCCTGGATGCGCTCGGTGACGTGGGTCTCGCCGGTCCCGACGAGCTCGACGCTGCCCGAAGCCACCGCTTCTGGCCGCTCGGTGACCTCTCGGAGGACAAGCACGGGCTTGCCCAGGCTGGGCGCTTCTTCCTGGATTCCCCCGGAGTCGGTGACCACCAGATGGCTGCGCAGCATGACGTGGGCGAACTCGTGGTAGGGGAGCGGCTCGATCAGTCGGACGTTGCCGATCCCGGACAGGACCGGCAGTAGGGATTCCCGAACGATGGGGTTCTTGTGGATCGGGACAAGGATCAAGACGTCGGGATTCGCCCGAGCCACGGCGGCAAGGGCCCGGCCCACACCGGTGATCGGACCTCCCCACGACTCCCGCCGGTGCACGGTCACCAGGATGAGGCGGCGTTCATCTCCGTCCAGGCCACGCAGGACCGTGGAAACCGGACTCTGGGGCCGGGTGATGGTCCAGTTCAGGGCATCGATGACCGTGTTGCCCGTGCACACGACGGTGTGTGGCTTCACGCCTTCTGACCCCAGATGGGCGGCAGCCGAGGGGGTCGGAGCGAGGTGGAGAGCGGCCAGTTGGGAGATCAGTCGGCGGTTGACCTCTTCGGGATAGGGCGACATCGGATCCCCAGTACGGAGGCCGGCCTCGACATGGACGACCGGCACCCGGGCGTAGAACCCGGCCAGGGCGGCTGCGAAGGCTGTCGTGGTGTCACCTTGGAGCACGACGAGATCCGGTTGTACCTCGGCGATGAGCACCTCGAGGCCCTCGAGCGCCCGGCGGGTGATATCGCCGAGCGTCTGGCGTTCCCGAGCGATGCCGAGGTCGTGTTCCGGTTCGATGGCGAACGTCTCGAGCACCTGGTCGAGCATGCTGCGGTGCTGACCGGTGACGGCGACGATCGGTTGAAGATCGGACGTGTTCCGAAGGCCGAGCACCACCGGAGCCATCTTGATGGCCTCGGGTCGGGTACCGAAGATGCACAGCACCCGCTTGGCGATGCCCCCTCGGCTACTGGCGGTCATCGGATCGCAGCACCCGGAGGGTGCCCGCTGCCGAGCCGGGCTCGCCCCGGGGCGCCGGCTCCGCCGCATCGGGTTCCGGGGTCCGGCGGCGAACCTCTCCTTCGAGTCGGTCCAGACGACGATCCATGCGTTCAGCCAGCCGGTTGAGGCTGGCTCGTGTCTGTTCCAGGGCTACCCGATCCCGCTCGGCCTCGGTCGACTGGCGATGCATGGCCCGCCCATGGTGCTCATCGAGGAGCGGGCGTAACCGGAACAGGAGAGTCTCCGCTATCTCTGAAGGCGACAAGACCGATGCCGCGACCCGGCGAGCGATGTCGACGGGATCGGCCTCGGTGATGGTCCTTTCCGTCTCCTGCGGCGGTGTCGACGCCGCCAGGCGTTCGACCAGATCCGGGAGTTGGCGGGCCAGGTTCACGTTCAGCGCTGAGGTCATCCAGCCGCCCAACAGGTCCTCCAGCCCGGCGGGGAGCGGCCCGAACATCGGGCTTTCGCTCATGGGTGCCCGATCGATGGGATGGCCATCGGCTTCGAGACGTTCCGGCTCGGGGCTGAAGGCCGTTGCCGGAAGTTCGGCCAGGGCGCTTCGCAAGGAGTCGGCGACCAGTTCCTCGACGGCACCGAGGTCAACCTCCACACGGACCTGACCAAGTGCCTCCTGGAGGGCCGTGACCAGGCCGTCGGTATTGCTGAGGTCCGGTGGGGCACTGGCAGCCGAAGAAGCTCTCATCGTCACCTCGGCGAGCGAGGTTTCCGTCTCGGGGATGCTGCCAACCGGGGAGAGGTTGCGCCAAGCGGCCACCGCCGCAGAGGCGAGCGGTTCGTCTCCGGCGTAGTGCCAGAGGTCAGGAAGCACGAACCGCGGTTGCTCTCCGGCCACGCCGACAATCACCAGCCGACGAAGGCCGTGCCCGTTTTCCGACCACACCTCCACCTGGCCGGTACCGTCGGTCGCATCGTCGAGGACGCCGGCGACGTCCTGGCTGCCGAGCGATCGGTGATCGCCGGGGCCGTCGTGGCCCGACCTCCGCGCCGAGATGATGACCTCGTCGACGTCGTCGTCCGGTGAGGGCGCCAAGAACCAGGTGACGCTCGTCTGGTGCCCGTGTTCCAGCAGGGAACGCATGAGAGCAGGGACGATGGCGAGGGTGGACTCGGGGCCACGCGCCGCCACGTCGAGAACGTGGCGGGCGTGGCGTGCTTCGGGGGTCAGCACCCGAGTTGCCGCTGATGTCCAACGGCAGAAGAGGAAGAGGTCATCGACTCAGCGCAATGGGAATCAGGCGACGGAGGACATGTTCCGGCGCCGGCGCCGGTACCAGGGGACGATGAGCGCCACGGCTAGCAGGCCACCACCGGCAGCGATGGGCAAGCCCTCCCTGGGGAAGGCGGGACCAGCGGGAACGATGGCGTTGGGTCCGACCGTCACCTTGGAGATGTCAGCCACGGCACCGGCCTTGTTGAGCAGCGAGAGGTGGATCCCGCTGACCGAGAAGGGGTTGGTCGGTGTGACCGGCACGGCCATGGCGCCCGCCCCCCGACAGTCGGCGCTTCCCCCCGACTGCAGGGAGGGCTGATAGTTCGTACAGAGCTCCAGAAGGGGCCTGACACCGGTGCTCAGCGCATCGATGAGCGGCTGCAGGGTCAGCGCCGACGTGGGGTTGGCGCCGAGGAACGTGGTGAGGCCGTTGACCACGCTGGTGAGCAGGTTGGAGTTCGCAGTGGCAGGGATGTTGAGCGGCTGCTTGTTGACGATGGTGACGCCCGCCAAGGTGACCGTCACCGACCCGCTGGTGACGCCCCCGCTTCCGGTGTCGACCTCGGTCGCTCCCGATCCTGGCTTCTCGCTGGCCTGAGCGGTGACACCGTTGAGGTTGAGCGTCACGTCGGCCAGCCCGGAGAGGGGTGCACCGAGGCCGGGAACCTGAGAGAGGTCGATGGTCAACCCACCGGCGCCGTTCCCGGTCCTGGTGCAGTTGGGGTGCTGCGTGCCGACCTCCACCGTGCCACCCGGGGCGACGGTGCCTGCACAGGCAAACGAGATCCCGCCGGTGTCCGCCTCCGTGTCCTCGCTCAGGGCGCCAGCAGTGAGGAAGTTGTCACCGTTGAGCAACGAGAGAGCTGCGGCATTGCGGGTGTTGATCGACGGTGGGGCACCCGTGTTGACCGACTTGGTCGGAGGGTTCGACAAGGCGAGGTTCGCCGTACCGTTGAGCAGGTTCAAGTTGACGGCTTGGGCCGTTGCCTGGGAGATGATGGGGTTGGCGGCGAATGCGGGGGTGGTGACCCCCATGACCAACACGGCGGCGGTCGACGCCACGGCGGCGAAACGCCGCAGGCTGGCGGGACGGGTCAGGACGGTACTCACGAGGCCTCCGAAGAGCTGAGGGCGGGGATCCGCCCGTGGTTGGGTTGGGATGACGTTCCGGCAGGAGCCGGGCTGGTAGGGAGATGCGACACCGGCGACTGCGGGGAGAGAGACGGGCCGGCCACGAAGCGGGCCGTTGCCATGGGGCGGATGGGCCGACGAGTCGGAGCAGTCGGCGACGGTGTTGGCGGTTGGGGGTGGCGCACAGGGGCGAAGACCCCGGCCAGAGCCGGCGACCCGGCAGCCACGGTGACCGGTCCGTCGTCGGGTCGGGTGTGTGCGGTCTTCTTCCAGTCGTGGCGGTTCCTGGCCACGCGGACGAAGGCCCACCACGAAGCGGTCTGCTGCAGGTAGCCGTACGCCCAGTTGGCCATTCCCAGGGCGAAGGCCGTCGGCAGGCGGAGGCTGGGATCGCTGTAGCGGCGGTAGATGAACCCCCACACCAGGAAGGGGGCGATCCCGAAGAGGACGAACAGGGGGAGGATGCCCCACGCCCCGGCGTTCCACCACGCGCTCAGGCCGCCCGGCTCAGCGAAGGCGTAGTAGCCGAGCACGGAGAAGGCGGCGGCGTAGATGACGCTACCGAACAGTTGGAGCCAGGGGAGAAGCAGGAAGTAGGTGAGCTCGACGGCCCCCATGGTGGAGATGTTGGAGCTGCGCAGGATGGCCTGGAGATAGGTGAAGCACTGCATGGAGCCCTGCGCCCAACGGGAGCGTTGGCGAAGCAGGGTACGCACATGGGCCAGCCCGTCCTGGCTGACCCACGTGTCGTGGCAGTACTCGGTTCGGCTGCCGGCCAGCAGGACGTGCAGACCGAGCTCGAAGTCCTCGAGGAGGGCCCCGTGCCAGGGAGTACCGGCACCGGTGGCGATGAGGTTGAGGACCGACAGCCGGGTGAACTGACCATTGCCCCCCATGCCGACGCTGCCCGAACGGCGTCGCAGCATCTGCATGGCGGCGATCGGCCCGGAGAACTCCAGATCCTGGAGGCGAACGAGGAGCCGCCGGGCGGCCGGGAGGCGCGGGCCCAGGGTGGTGGCCGAGACTCGAACCTGGATCTGCACAGCGCCGACCGAGGGGTTGCCGAACCACGCCGGGCCCGAGATGACCGCCGCTGCGTCGGGATCGAGGCGGGCGTCGGCGTCAAGGACCCCCACCACCACTCGCTCGAGGTCGACCCCGGGAGGCAACGACGCCACCACCGCCTGCCATCCGGCATTGAGGGCGGGGCCTTTGCCCTTGGCCGCGTCCGGCGGTCGCCGGGTGACGACATGGAGTCGTGCGTGGCGGCGTCTCAGGCTGGCCAGGATGGCGCCGGTGCCGTCCGTGGAGGCGTCGTCGATGCACCAGATGTGGGCGGCGGGGAAGGTTCGCCGCAGGCCGCTGATCGTTTCCGCGATCACCTCTTCCTCGTTGCGGCAGGGGACGAGGAGATGCCAATCGTGGGCCCGGGGATCGCCGCTCAAGCCGGGCCGGTACCGCAGGAAGGGGACCATGATGAGCATGACGTAGGCCAGGAAGCTGACGCAGAGCAGGAAGGCAACGGTGTTGAGGACGGCGAGGAGGAAATCGGCGCTCATAGCCCGGACACCTTTGATCGCCGCGCCCACCGCGAGGCGTGGTCGGCCGGCCTGGTCAGCGAGACCAGGAACACCACGACGCCGACAGCCACGCCGAAGGTGGACACCAGCGTCCCGATCAGGATGTGGCCCCGGGCGTAGCCCGTCGACACCCCCCACACCTGCATCGCCCCGCTGATGGTGGCCAGACGGGCCTGGTTGGTGATCACCACGATCATCACCACCGCGGCCAGGGTGAGAAGGGCCCGGCGGGGCCGGAGCCGGCCGGTGATCAGGGTGGCGCCCGTGACGAAGACGAACGGCACCAGGAGCAGGGCGGATGCGCATCCCGGGGTGAGGTCGATCCCAATGGTGCGGTGACCCTGGGGAAAGAGGATCGAGGTGCCCACGGCTTGGGCGTGCACGGCCAGATGGGACGTCTCCAAGACGAACGCAGCGAGGATTGCCTCGAGGCGGCGCAGCACGGCTTGCAGGGCGATGGTGGCGATGCCAACGGCGGCCAGGCCGATTCCGATGGTTGTGGAGACGGCTCGGTCGGGACCGAACGCGTGGCGTGGCCTGCGCTCGACTCCCACCGCGGCGGTGTTCATGGTGTCAGTCCCGATCCGGCGAGGCCGGGGGCTCGGGAACGGAAGGGAGGGGGCCAAGAACCGAGTGGGTGCGGTGCACCACGGCCACGCGTACCAGGATCAGACCGCCCACCATCAAGAACAGGGCCAACAGGATCACTCCGACAACAGGGAAGCCGGTGAACGCCAGGCCGCCTCCGGCGCCCGCGCCACCAGCGGCGACGGTAAGGCCGCCACCGCCCGTCAAGCCTCCCGTGGATCCTCCGTACATTGCCTCCCCCTGCCCCTTCGTGGCCCGCCGGCATCTCACTAATCGTGCTTGTATGCCTACGTGTGGTAGCTATCGGCCATCGCGGCATCGGACTTGAGAGGGTTTTCCGAGACGCACACCTTCACGCCGTCCGGCTGGGTCCGTGGCCTCCCCTATCGTGAGGTCATGGCTCGCTCCGAGAAGCACGAGGACACGGACAAGAAGCCGACCAACAGAAGGCCGCCGGCCCGAAGGCCCCCGGCGGCCAGGACCGGGGACAGAGCGAAGGTCGGGGACAAGGCGGCGAAGGAGAAGAAGCGACGGATCCGTGGTTCGATCGGGCGGCTGACTATGCGCTCGTCGTTTCTTCGAGGTCGCTACGTCCGCCGCGTCCTCAAGAGCATCGACAAGGCGAAGGTCAAGGGTCGCCGGCTGCCCCCGGAGCTCTTCGAGTTGTCCCAGCAGTTGTCCAGGGTGCCCAAGAACAAGCAGGCCGAAGCCCTCGAGGACGCCATCAAGGCTGGACCGGATGCTTCAGAAGAGGCCGGGCGAGCCATGCGGCGGGCGGCTTCCGCCCAGCAGCGTCAGAGCGGTCGGGGCCAGGGACGCTACCGTCCGGGCATGCCGCCACCCCCGCCAGGGCAGCGGAGAGGGCGACCCCGCTGAGCTATCCCCGGGGCACCCGACCCATGAGGTGAACTCCTCGTTCGTCTCGACCCTACAGGCGGGTCGGTGACGCCAGCCCGGCGATCTCCGCCTCCACCCACCGCCTATACACATCAAGGACCCGGCTGACCGCTCGGCGGTCGACTCCATGTGCTGGGCGCCGACGAGCACGGTCAGACCGACCAGGGCCAGTCGTTGGGCGTCGTCCGACTCAAGGCCGGCTTCTTTCAGGGTCCGGGCAACGATGCCGCTTCGGCCCTCGTCGACCCGGCGTTGGACCTCACCAGCAGAAGGGTCAGTGGCGCCGAGCATGCGGATGGCGCGCTCGGCGTCGTGGTTGAGGGCGAGAGCCAACTGCTCGAGACGACTGATGCGCAGGACCGGGTCGGTCACCTCCAAAGCCTCCTCGGCCAAGCGACGGCCGTAGGCCTGCTCCCAGTACAGGAGCATCTGGCGGACGAAGACCGGACGGGCTCTTGAAGTGGTGATAGAACGACCCCTTCGTCACGGCGAGACGGTGACGCCACCCTCGGCCAGCAGCTGCAGCGCCGTCTCGAAGTAGTCGGTGGGTTGGAGCGTCGCCAGGTTCCCTCCTCGCCGGTGCCGATGAAGCCGAAGCCTACGGAACGTACCATCAGGCACCGACGTGGTCGGGAAGGTAGCGACGATGCTGGCACGTAGCGACGAGCGCCGCCGGGTGATTCGTGAAGGATCCCTCACCGGCTCTAACGTCGAGTGGCGATGATTTCCTCCACCGCCTCGACGCTGCTCGGCGGGGGGGAGCGGCGAAGGTCACCGGCTTGAAGCTCGAGGTGTTCCACCCCCTGCAGACCGAGACGGTGGGCCGAGCGGTGCGGGCCGGCATGTGGTTCTCCGGCGGCGGCCACACCGTCGTAGGCACTGGCGAGCGGACCACCCTGGAGGTCGCCTCCGGAGAGGCCGGGACGACCATCCGCCAGTTGGTGGCTGACGGCGCACCAGGGGTGCTCTTCACCGCTGGGTTCGATCCCCAGACGCCGACGACGTTGATCGTCCCCGACGGCCTGGTCGTCGACGCCGGCGCCCTGCCCGTCGAGCCGCCGGGTGTGCCTTACGAGGCCACTGCACTCGAGGTGACCATCAGCGAGTCCGCTCGAGCCTGGTCGGCGTCGGTGGCCGAAGCGGCGGCGGCCATCGCCGAGGCCACGAACCCGTTGCGCAAGGTCGTGCTGGCGCGAGAGCTACGGGTCCGGGCCGACACCGTCATCGACCCCCAGACGGTGATGTTCGGACTGGCGGGGACATTTCCCACTGCTTACCTCTACAGCATCGGGAGCCTGGTAGGGGCCAGCCCCGAGCTGCTCGGCCAGGTCTTCGACGGCCGCTTCGCAGCCCGGGCCCTGGCCGGCACCATCGGCCGGGACGGCGATCCCCGACGGGACGCCGATGTCGCCCGGGTCCTCCTCCACTCGGCCAAGGACCGCCATGAGCATCAGCTCCTGCAGAGCTTCCTGGCCGAGCGCCTGGCCGCCTGGGTGGAGGATCTCAGCTTCCCACTCGAGCCTGAGCTGCTCACCCTCACCAACGTCCACCACCTGATGACGGTCTTCGCCGGTCGGATGGGTTCGGCCGGTTCGGGACCGGGTGGACTGGTCGACCTGATCGCCGCCATCCACCCCACGCCCGCCATAGCCGGCGTCCCCCAGGCCGACGCCCTTGACTGGATCCGGGCCCACGAACCGCCACGGGGCCGGCTCGGCGGTTTCGCAGGCTGGACCGATCGCGACGGCAACGGACAGGCGGTGCTGGTCATCCGCAGCCTGGAGCTCGACGGCAGGACCGCTCGCCTGGTGGTGGGCAACGGCATCGTCGGCGATTCCAACCCCGCAGATGAGGTCCGGGAGAACCAGGCGAAAGCCCGGGGCATCCTCGACGCCGTCACCAGCTTGTAACCCCCTGGGCTCGCCAACAGCACAGCATCCCTCGGTACCATCGGCTCTCACGCACTCGGCGCGCCACACCGCCAAGCGCCGAACGGAGTCGTCATCACATGAATCCCCGAAGGGTGTTGCACTGGTCAAGCCCGGCGAAGTCCGGACCGCCGAGCGGCGTCAAGCGCGGCCCGGCACCCCCGCCGCCCCCCAAGTGGCGGCCGTGGCTGTTGGTGGTCGGCATCCTGATCAGCATCGGCCTGCTGCTCGTCCCCAACATGAGCAAGGCTCAGCCAAAAGCGCTGAACTTCACCCAGTTCACCACCAACGTCAACCAGAACCAGGTCAAGACGGCCACCATCTCCAACACCGGCAAGGTCAGCGGGAAGTTGGCCGATGGCAACTCCTACACCTCGCAGATCCCCACCGCCCTGTCCGACAACCAACTGGTCGGTGATCTGCAGAGCCACAACGTGGCCATCACCGCCTCCACCAGCAGCGGCCTGTCGGTTGGCACCCTGCTCGTGGATTTCCTGCCGCTGCTGCTCTTCGTCGGCTTCTTCGTCTTCATCGGCCGCCAAGCCAAGCGCCAGCTGGGCGGGGCGGGCGGGGGGATCATGGGCGTGGGCCGGTCCAAGGCCAAGGTCTACGACGAGGAGAAGCCCACCACCCGCTTTGTCGACGTGGCCGGTTACGAGGGGGCCAAGCGCGAGGTGTCCGAGGTGGTGGACTTCCTCAAGCACCCGGACCGCTACGAGAAGGCCGGCGCCGTCGGGCCCAAGGGGGTCCTCATGGTCGGCCCTCCCGGTACCGGCAAGACGCTGATGGCCCGTGCCGTGGCCGGCGAGGCCGAGGTGCCGTTCCTGGCCCTCACCGGGTCCAGCTTCGTGGAGATGTTCGTGGGGGTCGGCGCGTCGCGGGTCCGGGACCTGTTCAACGACGCCCGCAAGCGAGCGCCGTCGATCATCTTCATCGATGAGATCGACGCCATCGGCCAGAAGCGGGGAGCGGGCAACACGTTCGGGACCAACGACGAACGGGAGCAGACCCTCAACCAGATGTTGGCCGAGATGGACGGGTTCGATCCGGCCACCGGCGTGGTCGTCATCGCCGCCACCAACCGCCCGGAGATCCTCGACCCCGCCCTGTTGCGACCGGGTCGCTTTGACAGGACCGTCGAGATACCGCTGCCCAACGCCGCCGAGCGTCTGGCCATCTTGAAGGTTCACTCCACGACCAAAAGCCTGGAGCCCGGTGTCAACCTTGATGCGGTGTCCCGGGGCACGCCCGGCTTCTCCGGAGCTGACCTGGCCAACCTGGTGAACGAGGCGGCCATCCAAGCGGTCCGCCACGGCCGCTCGGTGATCGACCAGGCCGACTTCGACTTCGCCAGGGACAGGATCCTCCTCGGCCGCCGGGACAGCTCCAACGCCCTGCTCCCCGAAGAGAAGCACGCCGTCGCCGTCCACGAGACCGGCCACGCCCTGGTCGCCGCACTGTCGCCGCGCGCCGATCCGGTGGCCAAGGTCACCATCCTCCCCGCCGGACAGGCCCTCGGGGTCACCGAGCAACTTCCCGAGGTCGAACGGCACCTGTATCCCGAGAGCTACCTGACCGACTCCCTCGCCGTCCGCCTCGGTGGGCGGGCCGCCGAGGTCCTGGTGTTGGGCGAGGCGTCTACGGGGGCGTCGAATGACCTGGCCGGGGCCACGGAGCTGGCTACCCGCATGGTCCGCGAGTGGGGCCTGTCGGAGCGCATCGGTCCCATCGGGTACTCGTCAAGCAACCCGAACTATCTGGGTGACTCCGGTTTCGGCAATCGGCCCTACGCGGAGGACACGCAACGGGTCATCGACGAGGAGGTGACCCTCCTGCTGCGCCAGGCGGAGGCCAGGGCCCTGGAGCTGCTGACCACGCACCGCAGCGAGCTTGACCGGGTCGTCGACCTGCTGCTCGAGCGCGAGACCATCGATGGCGACGACCTGCAGGCCATCATCGAGCATCGTGTACCCCGCCCGGCGCCGGCCCCGGCCGTCGTCCACGCCATCAGCGACACCATCCTCGACCGGCCGGGAGGCCGATGAGCGACCCCGTCAGCCTGGATTCGGTCGGCCCGAAGGCTGTCGGCCCCGAGTCGGTCGGCCCGGAGGCGGTCGTCGTGTACTGGCGCAGCGGTTGCGGGTTCTGCATGCGCCTGATCCGTAGCCTGGAGCTCGCTGGGGCGCGGACCAAGCTGCGCAACATCTGGGAGGACGACGACGCCCGGCAGTTCGTGGGTGCCCACAACCACGGGAACGAGACGGTGCCGACCGTTGCCGTGGGGGGTCGGGTGGTGACCAACCCCGAGCCTGGTGAGTTCGTTGCCTGGCTGGCCGACGCCCACCCCGCCTTGATGGACGCACCGGCGGACAGCGGCCGGTGACGGCGGAGCAGCTCCGCCACCTCTGAGCTCGAGGCGCTGCCGGTGGCCCGCCTGAGTATCGTTCTGGCCATGGAGCCGGAGTTGCGGGGAGAGTTCCACCGGGAGCTGGACGCTCTGGACATCTCTGTCGCCGCTCTGCTCGGCCTGCTCCCCGACGCCATCCGCACGGCCACCGAGGCCCTGCTGGTTGCGGGCGACCTGGCCGAGCGGGTCTGGGAGTGGCGCAAGCTGGTCGAGGATCTCTACGGCGGCGTGGCCGGGACGGTCGAGTCGATCGTGGCCCGCCAGGCACCGGTGGCCCGGGATCTGCGGTTCCTTCTCGGTTGCGTGCGCCTGGTTCCGACCCTCTATGACTCCGTCGACCTGGTTGCCGACGTCGCCTCGCCTACCGCCGCTTTGGGTATCGCTCTCGGTGAGCGCACGAGAGCCCTCATCCACGAGGTGGGAGAACAGACGGCGCTCACCTGGGTGGCCGTCGAGAATCTGTGGGCCAGGCGCGACGACGCCGCCCTGATCGCTGTTCGGGGCCATGACGACGCTCTGGCTGAGGTCCGCTCTGCCTGGAGTGCCGAGCTGGGCACCGGCGCCCTCGACGTGTCGGCCACCATGCAGCTGGCGCTCGTCGGCCGGTCCTTCGAGCGCCTTGGTCGCCATGCCACCACCGCCGCCGGCGTCATCGTGCGGATCGGCCCGAAAAGGGCCTGACAGGTCGTAGCGTGCAGGCCATGGCACCTGAGGTCGAAAAGTCGGACGAGACGTGGCAGATGGAGCTCAGCCCGGAGCAGTACCGGGTGCTTCGTCAGGCCGGAACCGAGCGGCCGTGGTCGGGCAAATATGTCGACAACCATGACGACGGCACCTATCACTGTGCGGCGTGCGGGGCGACGCTGTTCTCCTCGGACACCAAGTTTGAGTCGGGTAGCGGCTGGCCCAGCTTCACTGAGCCGGCCCTCGCTGAAGCCGTCGAACTGGTACCCGACACCGACCTCGGGATGGTCCGTACCGAGGTCCGTTGCCGGCGCTGTGGCGGCCACTTGGGTCATGTCTTCGACGACGGTCCCAAGCCGACCGGGCAGCGCTACTGCATGAACTCCTTGTCCCTGGACTTCCAGGCCAAGGACTGAGCCCCGCGCCCCGGGTCGACCTGGCGCTCCTGCCGGCACGTTCATCCGGCGGTCACCCCTCGCCCCCTGTCACTGGTCGCCGGTAGCGTCGGATCCCATGGTCAGGCCCTTGCCGTACCCGGGCCCGGCGGCCCTCGGGCGGAGCGTCGTGGTCTCCGCCGGCGCATCGCCTCCTGGGCCGTGGGCAGACCAACCTCGAGTGATCATCGACGACAGCGCTGTGGCCGAACCCATCGATGTGGTCGCCAAACTGCATCGGGCGTGGTCCGGCCGCCTCCCCCTCGTCATCGAGCTCGGCGTTGACCCCCGATCCTTCCGTCAACCACGCGCCGTGGATGCCGCTGTGTGGTCACTCGACCCCGGTTTGGAGCTGTGGGAGGAACGCCTGCACTTCCTCACCTGGGCCAACACCTACGACGCCCGCAGTGGCTCCGGGGCCCCGGTGTGGTGGTGGGCCACCAAGGCGGCGCGTCTGGGGGCCGAGGTTCTCCCGCCCGGCGATACCGGCCCCGGTGACGTGATCCTGGCCGACGGTCGACGAGCGTGGATCGATGGCGGACCGAGATGTCCGTTCCCCGGTGACGCCTTGGAGGGCATCGGTGTGATCCACCGCGAATCCGTCGAGAGGGGTCGCCTGGACATCGCCCCCAAACCCGATTCCCCGGTCGCCGACCTGGCCGCCGATCAGCTGGCTGCCGTCGCCCACCACTCCGGGCCGGCCCGGATCATCGCCCCGGCCGGGTCTGGCAAGACCCGGGTCCTCACCGAACGATTCCGGCACCTCCTCGCCGGACGGGAGTGGGAGGGCGACGCGGTGCTTGCCGTCGCCTACAACAAAAAGGCCCAAGAGGAGCTGGAGGCCCGTACGGCGGGTTTGGCGGCTCGGACCCGGACGCTCAACAGCCTGGGCCTGCATCTGCTGACCTCGTCCCGGGGCCGAGCTCCCGGACTGATTGGCGAGCGCGACGCCCGGCGCATCGTCGAGCACCTGGCCCCGATCCGTCGGCGCCGGGCGAACACCGATCCCGTCGGTCCCTACCTCGAGGCCCTCTCCGAGATCCGCCTGGGTCTCGTCGATCCCGAGATCGTCGAGGCCGGCCGTGACGATGTGGCCGGCCTGGCCGAGCTGTTCGATCCCTACCGGGAGGCGCTGGCCGCCGAGGGGGCGGTGGACTTCGACGAGCAGATCTACGGAGCCATCGAGGTGCTGCTGCGCAACCCGGCATTCCGGATCCAGACCCAGATGGCCCACCGCCATGTGCTGGTGGACGAGTTTCAGGACCTGACCCCAGCCCACGTGCTGCTCATCCGCCTCCTGGCCCTCCCCGGCCTCGACGTGTTCGGCGTCGGCGATGACGACCAGGTGATCTATGGCCACGCCGGGGCCGACCCGGCGTTCCTGATCGACTACGAACGACTGTTTCCCGGCGCCGGAGACCATCCCCTGGAGGTCAACTACCGTTGCCCGTCCGAGGTGGTGACGGCAGCGACCACCCTCCTCGGTTACAACGAGCGGCGGGTGGCCAAGACCATCCGGGCGGCCAAGGCGGCCACAGCACCCGATGCCCCCCCGGCCCTCAAGCTCACCACCCACCCGGCGGGGGAGGGGGCGACAACCCTGGTGGCAGCCGTGCGGGCGTGGCTCGACATCGGAAACTCCCCGGCATCGGTGGCCGTGCTCACCCGGGTCAATTCTTTGATCCTGGCCCCCCATGTGGCACTCAACGAGGCCGGCATCGCCATCCAGTCGGTGCTCAGTCCCGACGTGTTGGAACGGACCGGGCTGCGGGCGGCCTTGGCCTACCTACGCCTGGCCGCCGCCCCCGAGTCGGCGATGGCCGGCGGGGACATCGTCGAGGTTCTGCGCCGTCCCAGCCGGGGCCTGCCCCCGTGGTTCTCTGATCGGGTTCGACGGCGGTCCCAGTGGTCGGTGCGGACCCTGGCCTCCATCGCCCGCAGCGTCCCCGAGCGCGACGCCGTCAAGGTCGAGCAGCTGGTGGAGGACCTGCAGACGTTGCGGCGGGCGGCGGAGGGCGGCATGGCGACGGCCGATCTGTTGATCTTGATCCGCGACGGCGTCGGGCTGGGTGGCGCCATGTCGTTGCTCGACGCGTCCAAGGGCGGGGAGGGGTCGAGCCACCTCGACGACCTCGAAGCCCTCGAGCAGGTCGCCGGGCTCCACCGCGACCCGGCAACGTTCGAAGGGTGGTTGCGCAGCCGGTTCGACCGTCAGAGCGACCCGGGGGGCGTGACGTTGTCCACCGTTCACCGGGTCAAGGGCATGGAATGGGACGCGGTGATCGTCTACGGAGCGACCGCCGGCATCCTGCCCCACCGGCTGGCCGACGATATCGAGGAGGAGCGGCGAGTCCTCCATGTGGCCATCACCCGAGGCCGGGAGCGGGTCGAGGTCCTGGCCGATCGGGCCCGGCCGTCGCCGTTCCTGGCTGAACTGGACGGGAGGGCCCCCCGTCAAGCGTTGCCGCCGACGGGCGGGGACCCCGTCGCTGCAGCCGCTGCTAGGCGGGCGTCGGCTGGTCCAGTCGACCGAGCACGACGGGAGCGGGCACCCCTCCCGGACCTGCCTCCCGAGGCCGCCGAGCTGGAGGAGGCGCTCAAGGCGTGGCGCCGGGAGCGGGCCAGAGCCGACAAGGTGTCGGCGTTCATCATCTGCTCCGACCGCACGCTGCGGGCCATCGCCTCGGGCCGGCCCGCGTCCCTGGCCGCCCTGCGCAGCATCGACGGCATCGGTCCCACCAAGCTCGAGGCCTACGGCGAGGAGTTGTTGGCTCTGATCGGCGCTGGTGCCGAGGCACGGGCGTGACCGACCCGGCCACCCCCGGGCCGTTCACCGTCATGGTGCCGCTCACCGAGGGCCGCAGCTACCGGTCGAGCCGCCGGGTCCGTTTGGGCGACGTCACCCCATCCGGTGAGGTCCGCCTCGATGCGGTGGCCCGCTACCTCCAAGACGTCGCCGGCGATGACGTCGATGATGCCGGCATCAACGGCGAGGCCGGTTGGGTGGTACGGCGCACCACCCTCGAGGTCGTGCACCGGCCGGTGTATGAGGATCGCATCGACCTCGTCACCTGGTGTTCGGGCACCGGGGCGGCGTGGGCGGAGCGGCGCACCACCGTCAGCGTCGCCGGCCGTGCGGTCATCGAGGCGTCGTCGTTGTGGGTGTGCATGGATCCGCTCACCATGCGCCCCAAGCCGCTCGACGGCCGCTTCTTCGTCGCCTACGGCTGGACGAGCCACTCCCGCTCCGTGCCCTCCAGGCTACGACTGCCGGCCGCTCCCCCCGCGGGGGCGACACCGAGAATCTGGGCCCTGCGCCGAGCCGACTTCGACGTGCTCGGTCATGTCAACAACGCCATCGCATGGACCGTGTTGGAACAGGAGGTTTCCCGGGCAGGATCGGGTCAGCTGATCGTTCGGGCTCAGACAGAGTATCGACATGCCATCGATGCCGGCGGGGAGGGGGCCAACCCCGGCGATCTCGGCGATCTCGGCGATCTCGGCGTGGTCAGCGTGGCTCAGGACGGCGTGGTCGGCGCCTGGATCCTTGATGGCGCCGGGGTCGGCGCCGTTGCTGCAGTGCTTTTGTTGTCTGATTCCGCTCCCGGCTCCGTCGACCGATGACCGCTCTGCCCCAGCCGGTCGAAGGGGCGCGGCGCCGCCCGGCGGTGATCAGGCCCATCCGGCCACCCACACCGCTGACCACGGTGCAAAGCGGTAGCCGGACGACCACAGAGCTGGGAACCGTCGGTGGCCTGGCCACCTGCTCATGCTCACGGTCCTCGGGGATCGGCGGTAGTCGACAGCGGCGGCTCCGCTCACCGGCCAAGATCAACGACCATGTCGTCCCCGGAGAGGGCCACCCCGTCGATCCAGCCCTCGAGGGCCACGGTGGCATCGTCGATGTCGGGGCGGGCTTGACACCATCGGTCGCACAGCCACAGAGCGGCAGCGGTCGCGTCGAGGGCGTCAGCGGAGTCGTGGATGGGTCGGGGGTCGACCCTCTCGAGGCGGTGCTCTTCGGCCGCGGCCCACTGGCGACGGGCGGCGGGACGGGACTTGACCAGACCTCCGATGGCCAGGCGGGGCCAGACCTCGACGACCACGGGTAGGTCCCAGTGATCAAAAGGCCAGATGGCGAAGCCGGCGTCCCGGAGACGGGCCAGGGTGGGCATGCCCCGCAGTGAGGCGGTGCCCACCGAGCCGGCTCCGCCGATCTGGAACACCGAACCGGGGCGTCCTGGGGCAGCCTGCTCGGTGAGCCTCAAGGCACGGCCCCCCATCTCCGTCGGCCGCGGATGTCCGGGGCGACCCCAAAACGGAGGATGGCAGTCGGCCAGCCACCTCTCGAGGCGGCCCGAATCGCCCCACAGCTCGCCGGGGCACAGCGCGCCGTTTGCCACCAACCACCAGGCGGGCGTGGAGAACGAGAAGTCGAGACCGACGATCAGGGCCGGGTCGGCCGTGGCGGCATCGATGATGGCGTCGGCCGCCTGCCTTCGGGTCATAGGACGAAGCCCGGTCAGCACTCCGGATCGCTCGGCGGCCGAGGGCCCGGGCGTGGCCGAGGGCCCGGGCGTGGCCGAGGCCAGCCACAACGTGTGGGCCTCACCGGTCGCCGCCCCCGACCAGTCGGCGGCCAGGATGTGGCGGGGCCGGGGGACACCCTCAGTCGTTGGCGCCAACCCGATCGTCGGCGTCGAACCCCGTCGGCAACCTTGCCGACGTC
>JALZAH010000638.1 GCA_030948425.1 Actinomycetota bacterium | reverse complement strand
GAATTAGACCGTCGCCGGATGTCGGTTCCCGGCGACGGTCCGATCGACGCCCTGGCCACCGGTCTGGGCTGGGCCCTCGGTGATCCGGTGACCGAGGCCCGGGTGGCGGCTTACGCCGCCGGCGGCTGGGACCCCGACCTGTGCCGCTTCGAGCTTCGCCCCGAGCCGCCGACCGACACTTCGGTGACCGGGCGGACCGAGTGCGGGCGCCGGGCGCGTCACCTGCTCGGTCCCCGCCTGGCTTTGCTCGAGGCCCTCGATGACCGGCGCTGGAAGACCTACACCACCAAGCTGAGCAGCGAGCTTGGCCTTGTCGAACGCCTGAACGACGACCTCGACAGCCTGGTGGAAGACGTCCGCAGGGCCAGCGGGCAGCTCAGGGATCTGGCCGACGCCCACGGCAACGGTGATGGTCTCCTCACCGCCCGCCAGGTCCTGGCATCGTCGGTGGAGGCGCTGGCAGGCACCGTCGATGACCTCGACGCCGTCAGCCGTCGACATCAGCACCCCTCGCCAGACCCGGTCGAACCTGGTCAGCGGCACCGCCAAGCTGCCGCCCTTGTCGGGGCTGTCTACGCCTGCCCGGGAAGCGGCCCTCCCCACCGAGCCCTCCGGGAGCGGGTGGAGGCATGGCGGGCCTGTGGTGTCCGTACTGCTGCCCAAGCCCGCCGAAGCATCGGCGACACGCTGCGGTCGCCGTCGAATCCACCGGCGGCGCTGAGGATGTCGGTCGATCCTCGTCACCTCCTCGGTGATGTCGGGTCCATCACTGCGTTCCCCGACTGATCTTCGACGGCCGTCGTTCGGCAAGGTCCTGGCATGCTCGCCGTCGTCGTCACCGCCTGCGCCATCGTCGTTGCCCTCCCGTTCCTGCTGCACCTGCAGCGAGGGTGGCGGGCGGTCAGATGCGCCGCCCATTTCCGGTTGCTGCCTCTGGCGGCCTCGGCCACCACCCCGGAGAGCTCCGCCATGCGCGCCGCCACCTCGGCGCTGAGCGTCCGGACCTTGCACCCGCCGCTGGTGGTCCTCCACCGCTACCGCCGCCACGGAGCGGTGGCCACCGGGCTCACCGTGGTGGGCCGCCACCCCGAACGGATTGCCGCTCTCGTCGCCCACGCCGCCCGCGCCGTGGCGGAGCCCGTCGAGCACCTCGACCTGCCCGCAGGCGCCGTCCTGCGCTGCGGGCGACGGACCCGTCGCCCGGTGATGGGGGACAACGATGTCGGACCTGACGCATTCGATCGCTGGGTGACCTCGGTGCTCGCCGATGCCCCCGCCGACGCCGTGCTGTCCATCGGGGTCACCCCGGCAACCCGCTGGGAGACCCTCCGCCCCACCGCCACCGCGGCGCTCGCCGGGTGGCGGGGTCGGATCGTCGCCGGCGCCGGCGATCCGATCACCGCCGACGCGCTCGCTGCCGGTTGCGGCACGCAGATCCCCGGCCTGTCGGACACTCTGAGCGCCTCTCGTCCCGGTGACGCCGCGGTCGTTGCCGGCGCCGCCGCCCTCGCTGTGCTCACTGGAGCGATCGTCGCCGTACGGGCCCTGGTCAACCTCCATCTGGGCGCGGCACTGGCCGCCATGGAGGCCGGATCTCTGGGCGCCCTGGCCCTGGGCGCCGTCGGCGGTACCGGGATCCTGCGGGTCACCGAGAGCTGCTGGCGGCACTGGCAATACTGTGGTGTCGTCATGCCTGAACGGCCGTGGCGCCTGTCCGCCCGGCGGGCGGCGGTGCAGCGCCGCAGGGGTGACCAGCCGCCTACCACCCGCCGAACGGTGTCGTTGACCGCAGATCAGTGGGCCGCACTGTGCAACCCCGGTGTGCGAGCAGTTCCGGAGGCGGGGGTGAGCCGCCTGGCCATGGATGCGCCCTCGGCCAGGTGACGCTGTGTCTCTCCGCCCCGTGCTGAGCCACGGCGCCGACCTCCTGGCCCGTCAGAGTCCGTGGATCGGGGGCGGCCGCTGTGTGTCGCTCACCGTCAACGACCGACCGTGCTGGCGGCGGGTCGTCAAGCGAGGTCAGCGCTGCACCCACTGCTGGAGACGGCTGGTGGTCAGCCCGACCACGTCGCATCGCGTGGAGCTCGCTGCCGAACCCGACCTGCCTGCGTGGGTGACGACCTTGCTCGTCGAAGACCCTGAACCCATGGTTCGCATGGTCGTCGCCGGACGCTTCGACATCGCCGCCGAGTTTCTTCGCCGCCTCGGCGGCGACCCTGATCCCGGGGTACGGAGCGCCCTGGCGGACAACGAGTCGCTGCCGGCCGACGTTGCCGTCCGTCTGGCCGCCGACCCTGACAGTGACATCGTCATCCGCCTGGCGGCGCGGCCCGGGGTCGCTCGCGCCGTGCTGGCCGGTCTCGGCCACCACAGCGACGCCCGGGTCAGGGGGGCGTTGGCCGGCAACACCGGCGCCGATGAGCACCTCGATCGGACCTTGGCCTCACACGAGATCGATCCGGTGGTCCTCGCCGCCCTGGCTGCCAAGACGACCACCTCCGCGCTGGTGCTCACCTGGCTGGCTCAGCATCCGGCGCCGCTCGTGGCCGAACCGGCGGCTCGCCAACTGCGGACGCGTTCAGCGCAGGAAGGCGTCGCGTAGCAGCCCACTCAGGCGCCGCCGGCGTCGACCACCGCTCGTCCCTTGTACCTCGATGATGTCGCCGGTGGTCAAGCGGACCAGCTCAGCAAAGCGATGGGCCAATGCTGGTCGCTCGGCCAGCAGGGTGGCGTTGTTGGTCGCCGCCGTCCATGCCGGGTCGTAGGGGACCTCCCCGGCCCACGACCATCTCGTCATCCACGCATCCCTGACCATCTCCACCGGACAGCCGCTGGCTGCGCTGGCCATGTTGAGCACCAGTCGGACCTTCGCCGCAGGGAAAGCGCAGCCCCCGGCAGCCACCGGATGGCTCTGCAGATCAAGCCACTCCCTCACCCCTCGGACCACCGGGAGCAGCGGGGGGATGACCACGACCAGCTGATCGGCCTCGGGCAGGGCGAAGTCGCGAAAGAAGCGGTCGTAGTGCTCCGCCACCGGCGTGTCGACGATCACGTAGTCGTAGTGACGGCGGAGGATGCCGACGGTCTGGCGGTACAGGTCGGCGGTGATCAGCCTCGGGTCGGCGTCGGCCTTGAACGTGGGCCCGAACAGGGCCGAGATCGGCTGGCCTGTTCCCTCAGGTGGCGTCACCGCCCCGAGCACGCTGTCCTCGTCGAGCTCCGGCTGGCCAGCGAGGTCCACGATCGAGCGGGAGCTGCGTTCGTCGGCGCCGAGGTAGCGGGCCCCGTCCGCCTGTTGGAGGTTGCCGTCCACCCATATCACCGACCGGCGTGCCGGCCGCAGACCAGCACCGAGGAACGACGCGTAGGTAAGGCTGAGCGACGTCTTACCCGATCCCCCCTTGGGGCAGGCGAACACCAGCACCTTCGGTCGTCCCGGTGGCCGGGGCGCCAGCCGGCTGGGCGCCCGGGACGATCCCCCGGCGCCCGCCCGACCGCTGTTCATCTCCCAGGCCGGGGATGGCGCAGACCCCCATGGAAGCTCGTCATGGACCGAAGCGGGCCCATCGCCGGCCTCTGACCAAGCCGCCCGTCCACAACGCTGCGCCCGCTCCACCCACGCCGGGCCCTCAATCCATTCCGATCCGGCGGGAGGCTGGGGAAGCGGAGGCTGGGGAAGCGCCCACTCCAGGTCGAAGGGAACAATGACAGGCGCCTCAGGGAGCGGTCCGGCCAACTGCTCGATGACGGCAACGACGTCGCCGGGGGCGAACGGGGCCGTCAGCGACGGGATCTCCGGATGGCACAGCACCCCGTCGCCGCCCACGCCGTTGACGATGATGAGGCGATAGCCGCCGTGGACCAGGGACAGGGCCGTGGACTCGATGGTCGGATCAGAGGCGTAGGCGGCGACGATCACCGTGGCGAACGGGTTGTCGGAGCCGATCACGTCGTTGAGCGCAGAGCGCAGCGGGATACCCGTCCCGGCAGCGTGCACAGCCAGGCCGGCCCGGTGGCCGAGAGCGTCGGCCAGGCCCGGAAGACCGACGACCATGACCGAGACCGGGGCGACGGCTGCACCTGGCGCTGACGGCTTCGAGCTCAGGGCCGAGACATAGCCGGTCATGGCTGCTCCCCCTCCTGGACCTGCTCATGGCGGCGACGGTGGCGGTCGGTTGAGCTGGTCGAGTACGCCGCCCGGTGCCTTTCGGGAGTGGGTCCGAGCACGATGCCGGCGTGGCGACCGTGGATGTCGCTCATCAGCCCCACCGGGGGGCGACCCGGGTTGGTCGACGTCGGTTCCACCACCCCGGCCTGGGCCAGCCACGCCAGGCGCTCGGGTGTGGGTTCGAGACCGCACAGCGTCAACGCTGCGGTGGCCTCGGCGGGGTCCTTCATCTGCAGCACGAGCACCCGTGACAGGTAGCTGAGCAGCTCGGCGGTGGTCACGTCGGCCAGCCGCTGGGTGGCCAGGATGGGCAGGACCTGTTGGGAGCGTCCCTCCCGACCGATCTTGTGGAGGGCGGCGAGGCCCTCCCTCGACGCCATGAACGTCCACGCCTCATCGACGATGAGCACCCCTCCCTGTTGGTCCGCCGCTTCGGCCTCGCTCCCGGGGCGCAGGAGCGTCTCGGTCGACGCCCGGAAGATCAGCCGGAGAGCGGCGATCGCCGCCCGCTCCGAGGGCAGATAGTCCGAACGAGCGGTTGCCGGGTCGGGGAGGTCGAGCGGCTGATCGAACTGGATGAGGGTCAGGCCGCGTCCGGCGCTCGTCGCGTGGGAGACGGCCTCGTTGCCGATGCCCAGACGGAACAGCGGGGTTCCTGCGGCCATGTCGGTGATGAGGTCGATCATCTCCCGGTCGTTGACCCCGGCCTCGAGCGCCTCCACCACGCAGCGAGCGCCGGCGTGGGCACCGCGGACCAGCCCGCTCTTGAGGGCCACGTAACGGTCCTGATCGAGGCTGAGAACGTTGGTGATGTGCTGGGCAGCCATCTCCGCGGCGGCCTCGGGGGTCTTGGCGTACCGCCACGGATCGAAGGCCCCACTCCCTTCCTGCAGGTCCGACATGGACACCATCTCCGCCTCGAAGCCCTCGCTGTTGAGCAGGTCGATGGTGGGTGAGAGATCGTCGTCGGTCTTCGGGTTGATCATGATGACCCGCTTGCCGTCGAGCACCGACTGGTAGGCGATGGACTGGAGGATGAAGGTCTTGCCGCCCCCCGGTTCGCCCACCACCACGAACGCCGGCGGTCTCGACAGGCGCGACGCCGCTTCGGTGTCGAGCAGGGTGGGCACCAGGTCGGGCAGCACCATGCCGAGGAGCACGCCGTTGTCGTCTCCGAGATCCGACCAGGCCGACAGGCCGGCGTGGGCGACCATGGGGATGAGCAGGTCGTGCTCGAAGCGGGCGGCCCGCGCCGTGGACCCGGGGAGGGTCTCCGACAGGGCCTGGAACTGACGGTGGGCCAGCGGCCGGACCCGGATCCCGTAGGCGTTGCGCAACAGGTCGATGTAGGTCTGGTCGGCGGTGCTGGCCCTGCGGGCCAGGATGACCGAGCACTTCGACAAGATGGCCTCGCCGCCCGCCGCGAAATGGTCCTCGACCTGTTTGGCCAACCCGGCCAGGTCGTGATCCTCGGCCCGTTCCAGGTCGCTGGTCTTCACCTGCTCCTCGATTTGGGATCGCACCTTGCGCTGCACGCTGCGGGCTCTCGAACGGACGACCTCGGGGCGCTGCATCTCCGCCCTGATGGACACGGCCACCGCTTTCTCCTGGTGGCCGAAGGCGGCTGCCAACCACGTGTCGCCGGGGTCGTTCAGTCGGAAACGCTCGAAGGTGACCAGGGCGGCGAACTCCAACACCTCGTGGCGGTCGATGAGCAAGCGGTGCTGGTCGGCCACCACGGTCACGTCCGGGCCCTTGGCGTCGTTGTACCAGGACTCGATCCGTCCGTTGTCCGCCCCGGTCAGCCGCCTGGCGCCCCACCGCCCGAAGATGGAGTCCATCAGCGCCTTGTCCTTCTGGTATGGGGCGAGGTCGGGGACGTGATCGCCGAGCCAACCGACGGCGACGTTGCGCAGGTTGGCCATGACGGCGCTGGCATCGGTCGTCTCCGGCCACAGCTCCACCCCCAGATACAGGCCCTTGTGGGGGATCTGCATGGATCCAAACGCCTCGCCCAGGTAGGCGGCGTGGGCGGGCGAGGACGTGGGTGGGAGGTCGGGGGCGTCCTCCCAGACGACGGCCAGGAGATGGATGGGGCGGGACTGGGCGAACTGGGCGACGTCGCCGAACGGGCTGGTCCGCGACGTGTCGCCGATCTCCCCCAGGATCCGTTCCAGCGGTTCGGCCACCTCGTAGCGGCGGCCATCATCTTCGAAGTGCAACGGTGACAGATCGAGACGCCAGTACAGCCACACATGACCCTCGGCCTCGTAGACCCCGTCGTCGGTGCGCCATGAACCCGGGGTCGTCCACATCATGCCCGTCCCCGGATCCGTCGTCCCCGCCCGGAACCGGCCCCGACCACCAAGATCACGCAACAGGCCCACGATGTCGACTCCTCAGGGTTGACCGGACGATCCGTCCGGCGACGACGGGACAGGCAGAGCGTTTTGGTAGGCCACCAACGTCGGACCGCTGCCCGCCGGGCCCCAGGCCTGCACGAAGGGCAGCGATTGACCGAGGTGACCGAGCAGGAGGTCGTAGGCACAGGTGACGCTCTGCGACGGGTTGCTCACCTGGTGCATGACCACCTGCACCTGGGCCAGGGCCGCCTCAGCCTTGACGGCCGACCCGGCCATGGTCACCCGGTCGAAGACCCAACCCGGCATCGACGGGTAGGTGTCAGGCCTGGTGTCACCGGTGAGGCGGTAGAGCGTGGCTCCGTCACCATCGGCGTACGCCTGGGCCCACGCCTGCACCTGGCGGGCGGCACCTGGTCCCAGGTCGGATGGCCCAGTCCCGCCGAGGGGGCTGTAGCTGATGGCAGCAACGGCTCCGCTCGGGGCGGTCGGGTCGGGGGTGAGGGACGGGTCGGCGCCGATGACCGGACCCGACACCGCGTCGATGATCTCCACCGACAGGTGCCACAAGGCCGCGGGGGTGGCGACCACGAAGGTGTCGATCTCGTAGGCGCTGGGACCCACCCGTCGCTCGTCGGCCGAGCGCCAGGCCAAGGACCGATAGGTGATGGGCGCCGGCGCACCTGACGATTGGGTGCCGTCAGCCTGGGTACCATCAGCCTGGGTTCCCTCCCGTCCCAGGGTGGGGTCGAGGCCCTGGGCGTAGGGCAGGGCCGTGGGCCGTGCCGCCAGATAGTCCTCGGCGGCCAACTGGGCGAACGCCCGGTCGTGGCCCACGTCGGTGGTGACCTTTCGTCCCGTCGGCCCCCCGACGGCAACGGCCAGAGCGACCAGTGCCAGCGCCGGCCCCACGGCCACGGCGCCGAGCAGCATCCGGGCCCGCCGATGGGCCTTCTTGGCCGAGACGGTGGCCCTGGGCACGGCCGTGAAGGTCACGCCGGTCACCTTGCCGAGATCGAGCAACGCCGCCGGGGAGGACATTCTCCAAACTTTCTCCGTAAGGTTCGCCCTCCCCAGCCGTCTCCCTCTCACATCAACCCAGGAGGCGAAGGCGTGCGCGTGGACCCCGAAGAGATCGAGCACCTGATCACCGTCAAGCGGACGGCCAAGGCCGCCAGGCGAGCCCTGGGCGAACCGGAGGCCCTCCCCGAGGCAGGAGCGGTTGTCACCTTCCCGGTGGCGGTCTTCGCTCCCGGCTCGAGGCCGGGGAGCAATCCCCACTTCTGGAGCTATCGGGTGAGCCACGAACCGGGGTCGGTGTTTCCCCGGGGCTGCACCACCGTGCGCTACCGGGGGGCCATCGACGGCGTCGAGATCAGCGGGCGCTTCGAGATCGTCGTCGGCCACCCTGATCCGGCCACCGTGGCGCCGGCCGGCGTCGAGGCCGACGGCGTGACCGCCGGGCCCAGGTGGGTTGCTTCCCTGCCCTCCAATGTGTGGGCGCCTGCCCTCGGGCATGACCGGCTGGTGCGCGCCCTGCAGCGGGCGGCCCGCAGGGAGGACGAGGCCACCGACCGGCTGATGGCCACGGCCTACCCCTTCCTGGATCAGATCGCCGACAGCTTCGGTCCTCAGCTGCGCCATCGCCGCGCCTACCTGGACCGCGAGGACGTGATCAGCGAAGGCTGGAAGCGGGCCTATCAGCTCATCGACGCCTTCAGCAGCCCGAACCGTCCCTCGGCGCCGTGGTCCACCGCCGTGTACCGCAACTGTCGACGGGACATGAGCCGAGCGGTGCATGCTCTCGACGGCATGAGCGAGGCGGTGGCCACCATCCGGGCCGCCTGTGGCGCCTATCCCAACGTCACCGACCCGGTGGTCATGGAGGAGCTCCTTGCCGTCCAGGCCGAACAACGACGGCTGAGGTTACGACATCCGGAACTGTCCGCCGACGAACGGCGTCGCCGGGCGGAGGCCGACCATCCTCGATGCCCGTTCAGCCGGCGTCAGATCATGTGGGCCATGGAGGCGCCCCGCATCGTCTCGTGGTACGACACGGCCAGCCGGGTGGACATCGAAAGTGGCGACAGCGGTGACCATCACCAGCTCCTCGAGCTGCGGACCGGGATTGATGACGTCAACTTGGCATCGGTGGAGGCTCCGGCCGCGGTGGCCGCCCGTTGCCTGGCCGATGCCTCCGACGCCGACCTCATCACCATGCTCGACGTGATGACCGATCTCGGTGTCGGCAGCGGCGGTGACGCCCGATCGGCCCGCCTCCCACAACTGCGCCGGCGGGTGCTGGCGCCGTTCATCCTTCCCGGCGAGAAGCCGGGGTCCGAGGCCGTGCTCCGGCGGGCCGGGCACCGGGCCCGCACCAAGCTGTTCGCCGACGGGGAGCTGCTCGGCGGACCCCGACTGGCCGAAGCGTGGCAGGCGGGGATCAGCGCTGAAGAGGCGCACGCTGCGGATGCCCTGCTGGACGCCTGAGGGGCATGCCCCGCTCGTCCACCGACCCGGGGGCAACGGCCACCGTGCCGCCGGCGATGCGAACCGGGCCGGCGGCGACGGTGGCCAGGGGGCAGATCCCGATGTACGCCTGAGCTCCGGACTGCAGCTGGCGAGTCACAGGGACGGCATAGGCGACAACGGCACCGGCGCGCGCCACCTCCACCGGCACGGAGCCGGCCGGCGGCCCGTCCTCGGCCGAGCGGAGCACGATTCGGGTCCTGGCTCCGTTGAGCACCACCCG
Organism: Actinomycetota bacterium; assembly: GCA_030948425.1. Taxonomy (GTDB): domain Bacteria; phylum Actinomycetota; class Acidimicrobiia; order Acidimicrobiales; family Palsa-688; genus JALZAH01. The sequence goes on along the minus strand of JALZAH010000638.1, from coordinate 6,190 downwards.
CTGGCGATGTGACGTCGACGCCAGCCTCACGTAGCTGAGGGCGCTCTCGCCGGCCAAGGGCTCGACATTGGTCACCAGGTGGCCAAGTCCAGCACCCACGAACACCCCGACAGCGAGCGGGGTGAGCCCACCGACCAAGGCGGCGCCGAGGGCGCCGACCAGCGCACCGCAGCTCCCGCCGATCATCCACGAGACCAGCGAGCGCAACCGGACGGTGCGCGGCAGGGTGATCCTGCCCAGCGATCCCACTCTGGTCGGCCCGGGACGCAACAGCTTGGTGGCGGCCAACATCAAGTGGCCGTCGGTTCCCCGCTCGGGACCGCTCAAATGCCCGAGACTGTGGTGACGACCAGGCCAACGGTCTTGATGGCGAAGTCGGTGACGATGCCGAGCAGGCTCAGGTCGGAGAGGACAGCGGAAGCGAGCACCGCGCCGGTCAAGTCCTTGAAGGCGGCGGCGCCACGCCCCCTGGCCACGTTCTTCACCACCAGGAACAGCCCGAGGATGATCACCCCGACAGCTAAGAAGCGGGCCACACCCTGGATCCAGGGGCCGAGACCCCCGGCCTGGGAGAAGAACTGCGTGAACGAGGTGCTGCCCCCGGAGGACCCGGCGAAGCTGGTGGAGGTGGGGAGGCGGGCGAAGCTGACATGCATGCGGCGACTTCCTCTCGGATGCGGATGGGGCGTTCGTCGCCTGCACCTTGCCGAGACGCCCTCCGGCGCGACCCTCCAGCGTCGACGGGTCGCTCACCGACCCGAGACCGCTGGGGGCCAGGGACCGGGCGGCGGTGTCCTCGCCGGGATCGTCGGTGGCGCCAGAAGGGTCAGGCATCGCCCGGACGCCACGTCGGGGGGTCCGTACATCCAAAGCGGTCAGCCATGCCTGGCACAATGAAGCCGTGCGCGTGGCCATGGTCTGCCTGGGCAACATCTGCCGGTCGCCGATGGCTGAGGCCGTCAGCCGGGCCTTGGTCGACCAGGCCGGGCTGGGGCACCGGGTGACGGTCGAGTCGTTTGGTACGGCCGGCTACCACATCGGGGAGTCCGCCGATCCGCAGGCCGCCGCTGCGCTGCGCCGCCGAGGTTGGTCGGCAGACGGTCATCGGGCTCGACAGATCGACAGCGACAACATCGCCGTGACCGACCTCGTGTTGTGCGCCGACCGGCCTGTTCTGGCCGCCGTACGGCATCTGGCGGGGACGGAGGAGCACCGGAGCAAGGTGGTGCTCCTCCGGTCGTTCGACCCGTTCGGGACTCCGAGCGATGAGGAGGTCCCGGACCCCTGGGGGCACGCTGCGGCGGCGTTCGACCGGTCGTTGCACCTGATCGAGAGGGCGTGCCGGGGTCTTGTCGCCGGACTGGCTGACCCGCCTCGCTAGCACGCTCGGGCCGCCCCGAGACGTGACGCCGATCGCCAGAGGGACGTGGCGGGTGGAGATCGGCGGCGACCGCCTGTGCGCCAAGGTAGGTGAAGGGGTGATCGACGAGGCCGAAGGCCTGGCCTGCCTGCGCCGGGTGCGTGGCGCCCCGACCGTGCCCGAGACGATCTTCGTCGACTCCGATCTCCTGGTTACCCGGTGGGTTGCCCAGGGCGCGCGGACAGCCAGCCACGAGGAGCGACTCGGTCGCCGTCTGGCCTTCCTGCATGCCGCACCGTGGCCGGAGTGGGGCGGGGGTTCGGGGTGGATCGGCTCCTGTCCGGTCGACAACCGAACGGCGGCGGACGGACCCGCGTTCTACAGCCACCGGCTGAGCGACTTGGCACGTCGCTGTCGGCTGAGCCAACCCGTCGAAGGCGTCATCTGCCGGCTCGACCTCCTCCTACCGCCAGCCACGCCCGCCTTGGTTCACGGTGACCTGTGGTGGGGCAACATCCTGTGGGGGGCAGATCGAGAGCCGTGGCTGATCGATCCGTCGGTGCACGGCGGCCATCCGGAGGAAGACCTGGCCATGCTCGCCCTCTTCGGCGTCGTCCCCGACCGCCTCCTCGGAGCTTACCGAGAGGTCATCGACCTCGAGGACGGCTGGGATGAGCGGACCGGCCTCTTCCAGCTCTACCCATTGCTCGTTCATGCTGTGCTCTTCGGTGGCGGTTACCTGGCCCAGGCCGAGACGACCGCCCGGCGCTACCTGTGAGCGGACCGGGGTCGGAGGCCGCCGACGACCGTGACAAGGGGCACCGCCCCACCCCGAACAGTGATCCGTGACCTTGTCATGATCGTGGTGCCGGCCACTGTCGCAGGCCGGGATCAATCCGACCTCGGCCACAGGGAAGACGGGACCAGGCAGAATCGGATTCGTGGAACCCCTCGAGACCCTCAGCCCCGACGCCATCGACCTCTCGGACCTGGAGGGTTTCTGGACCCTCCCGGTCGCCGAGCGGGAAGGCGCCTTTCGGACCCTGCGACGCCAACGGCCCTTTGCTTTCTTCAACGAGCCGGAAACCGATTTCGCACCACAGGGTCCCGGCTATTTCGCCGTCACCCGCTACCGCGACGTGGTATCCGCCAGCCGCAACCCGGAGGTGTTCTGCTCGGGCGCAGGGACAACGAGCGTGGTCGACCTCCCACCGGAGTTCCTTGAGTACTTCGGCTCGATGATCAACATGGACGACCCTCGTCACGCCCGTCTGCGCCGCATCGTGTCGCGAGCCTTCACCCCCAAGCGCCTGGCCGACGCTGAGGCCACCGTCGCCGACGTGGCCCGACGGATCGTGACCGACGTGGCCCCGAAGGGCAGGTGTGACTTCGTCAGCGAGGTCGCCGCCGCCCTGCCGCTGCGGATCATCTGCGAGATGATGGGCATCCCCGACAGCCACTACGGCTTCGTGCTCGATCAGACCAACGTCATCCTCGGGGCCACGGATCCGGAGTACGTGCCGGAGGCGACCGACATCCCCACGGCCGTGCTCAACGCCGGCTTTGGTCTGGGCGAGCTGATGAAAGAGCTTGGCGAGCACCGCCGGAGCCAGCCGAGCGACGACCTCACGTCTGCTCTGGTCAACACCGAGATCGACGGGGAGAGACTGAGCTTCGAGGAACTGGCCTCGTTCTTCGTGTTGCTGGTGGTCGCCGGAAACGAGACCACCCGAAACGCCATCAGCTGGGGGCTGGTGGCTCTGACCGAGCACCCCGACCAACGACGCCGGTGGGCGGAGGACTTCGAGGGGGTCGCCCCCAGCGCGGTCGACGAGATCGTCCGGTGGGCGTCACCGGTGATCTTCATGCGTCGAACGGTGACCAAGCCGACGAGGCTCGGCGAGCAGGCCTTCGACGAGGGCGACAAGCTCCTGCTGTTCTACAACTCGGCCAACCGCGACGAGACCGTCTTCGCCGATCCCTACCGCTTCGACGTGACCAGGGCCGACAACCACCACGTTGGCTTCGGCGGGCACGGCCCCCACTTCTGTCTGGGCGCCCACCTGGCCCGCCGGGAGATCACCGTGTTGTACCGGGAGTTGTTCGCCACCCTGCCCGACATGGCCGCCACCGGTGACCCCGAGCGGCTGCAGTCCATGTTCATCAACGGCATCAAGCGGCTACCGGCAGAGTTCACGCCGGTGGGCTGACGACCCCAGCGGGACGAGGGCTAGCGTCGCGCTGATGCCCTACGCCTCCGCCAACGGTCTTAACGCTCTGCTACGAGGAACCACCTGCCCCCGAGATCTTCGAGGACCTGGCGGACCGCATCGCCGTGGTCAGTCGACGAGGGCCTGGTAGACCAGTTGCTTGAGCTGAGGCCGGATGGGGTGGGTGCTTGACGGGAGCAGCTGGGTGAGGAACTGCACCGAGAGGTCCTCGACCGGGTCGACCCAGAACGTGGTGCTGGCCGCCCCACCCCAGTTGTACTCGCCGGGGCTGGAGGGGACCTTGGCCTTGACAGGATCGATGGTCACGGCGACGCCGAGACCGAACCCCACGCCATCAAACCCCGACTCGGCGTACAGCGGACGGCCGAACTCCGCCAGGTCAACCTGGGCGGGCAGATGGTTGCTGGTCATGAAGTCGACGGTCCGGGGACCGAGCAGGCGCACCCCGTCCAGTTCGCCGCGTCGCCTGAGCATCTCGGTGAAGCGGTGATAGTCCCCGGCGGTGGCCACCATCCCCCCGCCGCCCGAAACACAGGCGGGCCGGCGGAGCACGGCGCGCCCATTGATCGGACGGGCCCGACCGTCGGGGTCGGGCCCGTAGAGGGCGGCCAGGCGCTGAGATCGCGCCTCATCGACGAAGAAACCGGCATCGGTCATACCCAGAGGTCCGAAGATGCGCTCGGCGAAGAAGCGGTCCAGGCTCTGACCGGACACCACCTCTACCAGTCGCCCGAGCACGTCGGTGGCGACTGAGTAGTTCCACTCCGCACCGGGGTCGAACAGCAGCGGCAGCTGGGCGTAGGCGTCGCAGACGCCGGCCAGATCCAGATCCCGGGGACTACCCCATTCGAAGCCGGCCGCCCGGTACAGGGCGTCGACGGGATGGGCGTGGTGGAACCCGTAGGTCAGGCCGGCGGTGTGGGTGAGCAGATGCCACACCCGTATGGGTTCCATCGCCGGCCGGGTCAGCACGCCCGGGCCGGCGCCACCGCTGTAGACCCGAGGCTCGCTCCACGCCGGAAGGTAGCGGTGAATGGGATCCCTCAGGTCCACCAAGCCCTCCTCGCAGAGCATGAGGGCGGCCACGGAGGTGACCGGCTTGGTCATCGAGTACATCCGCCACAGGGTGTCGACCTCGACCGGCAGCGCCGCCTCGAGGTCTCGCTGGCCGTATGTGACCAGGTGGGCCAGCTCGCCGTGACGTGACACGGCAACGAGAAAGCCGGCCAGCCGCCCATCGTCGACGTAGTGGGCGAAATGCCGGTCGATGCGCCCCAGGCGGCCGGCATCGAGACCGACCTCGCCGGCCTCGACCTCGATCTGCAGGTCTCCCATGTCGCTCAGTCGTCCAAGGCGCTCGGGTTCGCCGGGACATCGACGGCATGCTCCCGGAGGGCGGCGAGCGGTACGACCTCGAGGGCCCGCTCGTGGGTCGACGCCAGGACCACGAAGCACGCGGCCCCGTCGCGGTGAGCACGCAGCCAGTTGACGGCAGTCACGCACCAGCGATCACCGGGGACGAGACCGGGGAAACCGAATCGCGGAACCGGCGTGCTCAGATCATTGCCGATGCCGCGCTGGTGGTTGAGGAACTCGGCGGTGACCACTGCGCAGATGGTGTGGCTGCCGAGGTCCTCGGGGCCCGTCGTGCAGCAACCGTCACGATAGAACCCAGTCACGGGATCCGCGCCGCACGCTTCGAGCTCATCCCCCAGGACATTGCGATCACCCATGGGAGCAGTATCGCTCATCGCCGACCCCGCTCGTGACGGACCGGATGCGGCTGGCAGGTCGGCCTCGGCGTCCTCACCGCTGAAAAGTCGCCGCTCTTTGGTATCGCCACGGCGAAGAACGGGCATCACAGCCGGGGTGCGTGTACTTGTCACCGGTGCGACCGGGTTCATTGGGGCGGCGTTGCTGCCCGGTTTGATCAGCGGCGGCCACGAGGTGGTGGCTGCCACCCGCCGACCGCAGCGCTACCAGGGTCCGGGAGAGGCGGTGGGCTTCGATGTCGACGACCCCGCCAGCGTCGATGCCGCCCTGGCCGGCTGCGACGCCGCCTACTACCTGGTGCACGGCATGGCCGACACCGGCGACTTCGTGGCCCGGGACCGACGCGCCGCCGAGGCGTTCGGTGCTGCCGCCCGCCGTCACCGGGTCAAGGTCGTCTACCTGGGCGGCCTCGGCGACCACGAAGCGTCCGCGGAGCGCTCCGCCCACCTGCGCAGCCGCCACGAGGTCGGCCGCGTGTTGCGGGAGAGGGCCGAGACCGTCGAGTTGCAAGCGGCGATCGTGATCGGCAACGGGTCGATCGCCTTCGAGATCATGCGCCAGCTGGTCGACCGGCTGCCGGCCATGGTCTGCCCGAGTTGGGTCACCACCCGCTCGCAGCCCATCGCCATCGATGACATGGTCCGCTATCTGGTCGCCGGGTTGGACCTGGCCGCCGGCGCCTACCAGGTCGGCGGGGCCGACGTCCTCAGCTACGAGCAGATGATGAACCACTACGCCCAGGTCATCGGAAGGCGCCGGGTGGTGCTCAAGGTCCCCGTCCTCACCCCCCGACTCTCCGCCCACTGGATCGGCCTGGTCACCGACC
>JALZAH010000594.1 GCA_030948425.1 Actinomycetota bacterium | reverse complement strand
GCGCCCTGGCCCCCACCCGGGTCCTCGAGCGCGGTTACGCCGTCGTCCGTGACACCGAGGGCCGCGTGGTTCGCCGGGCCGGGGACCTCGAGGTCGCCGATCGCCTCCTGGTGACCCTGGCGTCCGGTGCTGTAACCACCCGAGTAGAGGAGATCACCCGTGGCTGAGTCATCGTCGTCGCCCGTTCCCGTCTCCGGGGCGGTGTCCCCGGCGCTCGGTCGGGACGGGATCGAGGCGGACCTGGCCGCACCGGAGGCCCACACCTTCGAACAGCTCATGGCCGAGCTCGAGACGGTGACCGAGGCGTTGGCCACCGGAGAGCTGGGCATTGAGGCCGCCGCTGACCTCTACGAGCGGGCCGAGCGACTCCATGCCCTGGCTACTGCCCGCCTGGCCCAGGTCCAGGCGCGCGTCGACGGGCTCCGGGCCGAACGAACAAGTTGACGGACCGCTGGCTCGCTAGCCTGGCGGCGGTGAGGAGGCGCAGCATCGACGACGTCGTCGATCAGGCGCGCGCCTTCTACCACAGGGTCGACCCCGCTCAGGCCGCCGCCCTCCTCGACCAGGGTGGGTTGCTCGTCGACATTCGCCCGGTGGGCTTGCGCCGCCGTGACGGGGAGATCCCCGACGCCATGATCGTGGATCGCAACAAGCTCGAGTGGCGCCTGGACCCGGCGTCGCCGAACCGGTCGGACGTCGTCGACGAGACCACCTACGAGCGGGCCGTCGTGGTGGTCTGCGAGGAGGGGTATGCGTCGACCCTGGCGGCCATGTCGCTTCGCGCCCTGGGTCTGCGGGGGGCGACCGACCTGGTCGGTGGCTTCGCGGCGTGGGCCGCCGAGGGGCGGCCCGTCACCCCGATGCCGGATCGCTGACCGTGGTCGAGAGGTGACCGTACAAGCTCGGTGATCGTCATCGATCACCGGCATCGCCTCACCAGGTCTGCACCCAGCAGCGTTGGGCCACGTCGGCCGCCGACCACCTCCCCCACAGGCCGAACAGCGCGCAGCGGCTGGGTTCGGTCCAGGCCATGGCCGACGGGCTGGAGATGCGGCGCACAACTTGGCGTATGCCCCCCTCGTGGACTGCGTAACCGGCCCACTGGCCCGGGTAGTCCTTGGTGGATCCGACTTCGCTCACCGTGATCCCCTCGAAGCTGGAGCGGCGGTTGCGGTGCGTGTGCCCGGCGATGATGACGCTGCTCGGGTTGGCCTCGTGGAGGGCGGCGACGAAGCGCCGACTCTCGGCGGCGTAGAGCCCCGGGGGGTAGTAGGTGGCCACCGGGGTCCGCTGCGGGCCGTGATGGGCGGCGACCACGACCGGGCCGGGTCGAGCGCTGTCTCTTGCGGCTGGGGGTGCGCCAGCGGCCAGGGCGGCGATCCGGTGCAGTTGTCTGTTGCCGAGACGACCCCGCCGCTCGGCGGCCATCGGGGTGTGGGCCAAGATGATGCGGACGCCGGGCAGGTCGACGGCGGTCGCCGTTTCGGCCACGGTGATGCCGTGGCCGGCCAGGATCGCTGCTCCGTTCACCCGGTGACGCACGTCGTGGTTGCCCAGGATGACCTCGACGGGCACGGGGGAGTCGGCGAGCATGCGGCCCACCTCGTGGAACTCGACCGGCTCGGAGTCGCGGGTCAGGTCGCCCTTGGCCACGATGAGCTGTGAACCCCAGTCGGCGGCCTCGGCGATGGCGGCCCGGGCGCAACGCTCCGGGTACGGGCGCAGGTCAGAAGGGAGGGGAATGACGTCGGTCATCGTTCCCATCCCACCGAACGCACGCTCACCCAGGTGGGTGTCATTGATGGTGGCGAAGCGGGCGGTGAGGCGGCCCGGGGGAGGTGCCAGGGTGGTCAACCTCCCGGCCCGGCGGCGGGGACGGCCAGGTCCGTGCACGGTCACGTCGTAGGTGGTGGACGGCTCGAGCCCTTCGACGGTGACCGCCCCCGGGCCCAACGGGCCCCGGCCGATGCGGCGAGGCGACCGGCCCCGGCGGCGCAGGTAGGCGGGGGGCGCCGCCGGCAGGGCGACGTGTGCCCCGCCGACCTCCACGGTCAGGTCCGGGGCCGGCAACCACCCCCAGGTCAGTTGGACGGCACGATCCTCGACGGCGAAGACGGACAGAGCGCCGGGATCGACCTGCATCCGGTGTCAGCCACGACCGGCGAGGGCAGCGCTCAGGGTGGCCCCCAGACGCTGGGCGAGAGCGACGTTGACATCCATGCGCTCTTCCAACTGCTGCAGGCGGGGCCCGCCAATCGGCGCGTCGTGGGCGTCGAGAAAGGCACGGGCGCGATCGGCCAGGGCCGGGTCGACCAGGCCGGTGATGCCCTCCAGCATGCGAATGAGCAGGTTGTTGGGGAACTCGTCGACGATGCGATCCCAGTGCGTCTCCACCCAGTCCCAGGCCAGGGCCGATCCGCTCCCGGTGGCCAGGATGGAGCCGACCAGGAACGGGCCGTCCTGGTTGCGCACCTCGTCGCTCAGGCACAGCTCCAGGCTGCGGGCCAACAGCGTCGGGTCCTCGAAGGCGCCCAGGGCACTCAGGTAGCGCATCTTCTCCTGAGGGTTGGTGGCGCTGCGGTAGCGGTCGAGCACCATCTGGTAGGTGTCGGCGTCGCCGGCGGCGGCGACCACGTTGACCGTGGCGGTGACCAGATCGGGAGCCAGGGCCCCCTGCCCGGCGATGAGCTCGTCATGGCGACGGGTGGCGACGGCGCGGACATCAGGATCGGCGCCCAGCACGCCCAGAGCGCCGATCAGTCGACTGCGCACGGTGCCGGCGCGGGCCCCTTCGCCCGGCTCGGGATCCCAGCCCAGGAGGGCGAAGGCCGGTCCGGCCAGTCGGCGGACGTACCCGGCCACCGCCTCTCGTCCCTCCTGGTCGGCGATCAGGCGGAGGAGGCCGAAGGGGTTGATCATGGCCCCCCACACGTCTGGGTCCCCCTCGTTGCCCAGGGCCTCGAGGAGGACGAGGAGATCCTCGAGGGGCTGGGAACCGGCCACCACGCTGGCCCAGGTGTCGCCGACCAGGCTGAGCCGTTCGAGCGGCTCGGCAATGGCACCGATGTCGCCCGTCAGCCGGCCGAGTAGCTCGGCGCTGTAGCGAACCCGGTAGAAGCCCCAGGATCCCTCGTTGACCACGACCCACTCGACAGGTCCGCCCACATCGACGGTCGTCGCCTCGGTGTCGAGCAGCAGCCGGCGGGTGATGATCTGGCCGCCGACCGACGCTCGCAGATTGATGGGGATCACCCAGCGGTCGTCGGTCGGTGTCCCGGCGTAGAAGAAGCGCCGCTGGCTGAGCGCCAGGCTCTGGCCGTCGGCGCCCAGCTCCACGGAGACCAGTGGATAGCCACCTTGGAGGATCCACGAATCCATGGTCTGGCGGACCGGTTCCCCCGAGACGCTCTCCAGGGCGTTCCACAGATCGGCCGTCTCGGTGTTGCCGTGGGCGTGGGCCCGCAGGTAGTGGCCGATGCCTTTCCTGAACACCTCGGGCCCCAGGTACTGCTCGAGCATGCGCAGCACCGACCCACCTTTCTGATAGGTGAGCACGTCGAACATGGCCTCGGCCTCCTCGGGACGGCCGACGGCGAACTCCACAGGACGGGTGGCGGTCAGCCCATCGGTGGCCAGAGCCGCGGCCTTGCCCGCACCGAAGGTCGTCCACACACCCCAGTCGGGTCGGAGGTGGTCGGTGGTGGTGAGCTCCATGAACGTGGCAAAGGCCTCGTTCAGCCAGATCCCGTTCCACCAGCGCATGGTCACAAGGTCGCCGAACCACATGTGGGCGGTCTCGTGAGCCACCACGGTGGCCACGCGCTGCAGCTCGACCTGGGAGGCCCGCTCCGGCTCGATCAACAGCGCCGTCTCCCGGTAGGTGACGCAGCCCAGGTTTTCCATGGCGCCGAACGCGAAATCGGGGATGGCCACGTGGTCGATCTTGTCGTGGGGGTAGGGCAGTGCGAAGTACGACGCCAGGAAGCCGAGAGCGTGCGCTCCGACCTCGCTGGCGTAGCCGGTCAGCTCGGCGCGCCCGGGCGGGGTGGCGATGCGCAGCGGGACGCCGTCGACCTCGATCGGGGTGGTCACCTGAAACGGGCCCACGACGAAGGCCACCAGGTAGGTCGACATGGGCATCGTCTCGGCAAAGCGGACCCGGCGCTTGCCGTCCGCCATCGCCTCGGAGGACACCTCGGCGCCATTGGACAGAGCGGTGAGATCCTCGTCCACGGTCAAGGTCACTGCGAACGTAGCTTTCAGCTCGGGCTCGTCCCAACAGGGAAAGGCCCGCCGGGCGTCCGCCGGCTCGAACTGGGTGGTGGCAATGGTGTGGCTGAACCCGTCATCGTCGTCGAAGCGGCTCCGGTAGAAGCCTCGAAGCTGGTCGTTGAGGATGCCCGTGAACTGCAGCTCCAAGCGGTGACCGGGACCGATGGCCAGCGCCCCGTCAAAGGTCAGGGTGGCTCGCTGCTCGGCTTCATCGGCGGTGACCGACGCCCGACGGGTCGTCCCGTCGGGGCCGGTGAGCTGGGCCGAGTCGATCGTCAGCTCGGCGGCATTGAGCACCAGCTCGTCAGTGTCGGCCATCACCTCCAGGTCGACCGTGGCCCGGCCCGAGAACGACGCCGCCGTCAGGTCCGGCGCCAGCTCCAGGTCGTAGCGGCTCGGGACGGCGTGGCGGGGAAGTCGGGGATCTGCCGATGTGGCCAACGAGGCTCCTTGTGCATTTCCGGTCTGTCCAGTTCTCCGGTGTGTGCGACCCCGCAGCCTACGCCTGAACGCCATGGAGTCTGACCGGCTTACGTCTCACCACCCAACCGGGTCGCGCCATGTTTGGCGGGGACCTACGCCAGCGGGGGGAACCGCCTGCGGAGCTCGCTCCGGGTGTGGATGCTGCACGTGCGGTGGTGGTTGGCTGCCTACCGGTTGCGGCTGGTCGCCTGTCCTGCTACCACGACCAGCAGGCTGCCGAGCATCATGGCCGTCAGAGCCGCCAGTGCCAGGAGCCCGCTGTGCCAACCGGTGAAGGCCAAGCCGGCCCCGGAGGGGTTGGTAGCAGGAGCAGATGGGGTCGATTCGACAGGGTTGGTCGGGCCTGTCACGCCGTTCGTGTTGCCGCCAGTCACGCCGGTCGGGCCACCGCCAGCTCCGGGTCCGGGCGGCGATGGCCCCGGCCCTGAAGGAGGGGCGCGCTTGCAGGTGCCGGTGACCTGAAGGTGCTCCGAGTCGCGGAAGGTGTTGGTGGTCGTCCGCGAGATGTCGGTCTCGGTGTTGGTGTTGGTATTGAGGTCCGACGTTCCTCGCGCCACGAAGAACGGGGTCCCCCCGGTGTCGCGGTTCCCGGTCCGTATGGTCTGAGGACCGAAGTAGAACTCAACTGTCACCATCTTCTTGGTTCCGGTGACGGTGTCGGTCATGGTCGAGCCCGTCAGGGTGCGGTTGGTGGACACCACCTGCGCCGGTGTAGACGTGCACCCCGGTCCCTGCAGCGCGGCGGTGCCCTGCGCCACCAGCGTCTGGGCTGGCGCCGACGCCGGAGGGGCGTCGACGGTGTGATCGAACACGGTGGTGCCGTCGCGCACCGCGGTGACCCGGGTCTGGTACTGCTCCACGGCCACGGTCTTGGTGGTCACGACCCTGGACGTCGAGAACGAGGTCGTCTGGGTGGTGTTGGACGGGGCGGCGGCGGCCGCCTCGGTGGGCAGCACCAGCCAGCTCGCCGCCGCCACCGCCAGAGGTGCGAGGAGGGCGGCCAGCGGGACGAGCAGCACTCCCACGGCCGCCATGACCCATCGCCTCATCACGCCTCGGATCATAGCCCCATGGCACCTTCCGGCGCCTCGACCACGTGGCCGTCGTCGAGGTGGTAGCGCCGGCCGCATGCCAGGCATGCGCCGGGCGGTTCGATCCTCGCCGCGCACCGACACACCCAGCCGACACGCTCGGCGGGGATGCCCGCCACCAGCTCGTACGCGTCGACCGATCGGGTCACCACCGCCGCGGCCGCCACCAGGCTCCACGCACCGAGTCGCACGCCGGCCAGGACCACCGAGGCGGCCCCCACCGAGGCACCGTCATCCACGGTGACACCTTCGCAGTTCCAGTCACCGACACCCTTCACCCGCCCGTCGGGAGTCACCGCCCGGGGGTGGCGGTCGTTGGTGAGGATGGCGCCAGGCCCGATAAACACGCCGTCGCCCAGACGGGCGCCCTCGAAGACCTGCGCCGCGTTTTGGATCTTGCACCGGGCACCGACAAC
>JALZAH010000590.1 GCA_030948425.1 Actinomycetota bacterium | reverse complement strand
TCATGGTCCAGCGCGAGGTCGGTGAGCGGCTGGCCGCCGGCGTGGGTGACGCCGCCTACGGGGCGGTATCGGTGAAGGTCGGTTACTGGGCTGGTGCGTCGGTGGTGGGGCGGGTGCCCGCCGCCGTGTTCATCCCCCGGCCTCGGGTCTCGTCGGTCCTGGTGTCGATCGTCCGCCACCAACTGCCGGCCGTGGACCCGGAGCTGATCGACCCGTCCGAGCTGTTCACGGTGGTCCGGGCCGGGTTCGCCCACCGCCGCAAGATGTTGCGCCGGTCGTTGGCCGGGAGGGTGACTGCAGAGGCGTTCCAGGCGGCGGACATCGACCCGACCAGGCGCGCCGAGGAGCTCAGTGTGGAGGCATGGGGTCGCCTGGCCATCGCTGCCCAAGGCCCGGCCGGGTCCCGGGGCCCGGCGCCGGCGCGACGGTGGTGAGCGTCCCGGCTGTCGTGGTGGCCCCGGCCAAGCTGACCCTCGACCTGCGAATCACCGGGGTCCGACCCGACGGCTACCACACCCTGTCGGCGGAGATGATCACCGTCGACCTGGCCGACACGTTGACGTTCGCGGCCGGCGACGGCCTCGACGTGGTCACCGATGGCGGAGGTATGGCCGTGCCCAGCGGGGACGACAACCTGGTCCGCCGGGCCCTGGCTCTGGTCGGCCGGGCCGCTCAGGTCCGCCTCGACAAGCGGATCCCGGCCGGCGGGGGACTGGGCGGTGCTTCGGCCGACGCTGCGGCCGTGTTGCGTTGGGCCGGCGTCGATGCGGTGTCGCTGGCCACCCGCCTGGGAGCCGACGTGGCCTTCTGCATGGTCGGTGGCCGGGCCCGGGTGACGGGGATCGGCGAGCTCATCGAACCGCTCGACTTCGCCGGGGCCGACGGGCGGGTGTTCACCATGGTCACGCCCCCGTTCGGTGTCTCCACCGTCGCCGCCTACCGGGCGTGGGACGATCTCGGCGGTCCTCGTGCGCCGGAGGGGGGAAATGACCTCGAGGGTGCGGCCGTGGCCGTTGAGCCCAGGCTGGCCCGCTGGCGCGACGAGCTCACCGAGGCGACCGGACGGCGGGCCCGTCTGGCCGGCAGCGGATCGACCTGGTTCGTGGAGGGGTCGTTTCCCGCTCCGGGCCGGGTCGTGACTCGGGCCTGTCAGATCGCACCGTGAAGACTCGCGGCGCTCGAGTCATGCTGGCGGGCGCCTTGGCGCTCTCGGCTGTCGGTCCGCTGGAGGGCTGCGCCCCAACACCGCGCTCAGCGGCTCCCGCCGCTTCCCCGGCTCCCACCGATGGACCCCCCGCGGAGCCCCAGGCGACGCCGGGGGGATGTCATGAGCGAGGGAGTGGATCGCTGGTCCTACCCGACCCGGTGTGCACACCGGGGGCCACCAACCCGGCGGTGACCCAGGCCACCATCCACATCACCATCTGTGCCCGGGGCTGGACGGCCACCGTACGACCGGCAGCGTCGGTGACCGAAGCGCTCAAGCGTCAACAGATGGCCGCCTATGGCGACCAGGGGCGCATCAGCAGCTACGAGGAGGATCACCTGATCCCCTTGGAGCTGGGAGGCGCACCAGCCGCCCCGAGCAACCTGTGGCCCGAGCCGGGGGCCTCGCCCAATCCCAAGGATGAAGTGGAGCGGGCTGCCAATTATGCCGTGTGCACCGGACGCCTCACGCTTGTGGCCGCGCAGGCGTCCATGACGTCCAACTGGGTCACGTTCGCTCAGCAGCTGGCGCCGGCGCCTGAACGCCCAGCCCCTGGAGGTCGCTTCTCCGGGTCAGCGGCCCTGACGGCTCAGCGGCCCTAACGGCTCAGCGGCCTGCCCGGCGCTGCCAACGGGTCGCCTTCAACATCTTCTTGTGCTTCTTCTTGCGCATCCGCTTACGGCGCTTCTTGATGAGGTTTCCCATGGCGTCGGACGAACCTAGCTGGTCAACACCCATGGTGCGAACCGAGGGAGGCTCAGACGGTGGCTTGCGATTTGGGAGGAGGAACGCCGAGGCGGGGAGCCGCGACCGCCGTCTCCGGCCACCGACGTCGTGAGACCACGGACAGCTTGCGAAGCAGGGCCACGGCCCCGGGGTCCTCGTCAGCCGGCCGGGTCTCGATGGTTCCGTCGGCCACCATGGCGTCGATGATCTCCCGGCCCGCTTCGGTCCGCACCAGCGTCAGGGTCCAGTCATTGTCGGCACCGATCCCTCCGGTGGCGATGTCGGCGTGCTCGGCGGCGAAGTCGGGGCAGGTCTTGCAGCCTTCCCTGGTCCATGCATGGCACTCCTTGAGCGGCACCTCGTGGTAGGAGCCATCGCGCATCCAAAGCTGGAACACGCCCTTGATGTTCATCTTGACGATATCCGCCCGCTTCAAGCCGTAACGGGCGTCGAACAGCTCGTCGAAGATGGCGTCGTCGAAGGTCTTCGAGCACAGCAGCCCGATGGACAGCGCCAGGCGCCGGCCTGTCTTGCCGGCTTTGCGGGCCCGCATCACACCAGGGACCGACGCCTGGCAACTCATGCCCACCAGCGCCAGGCGCTCGGCACCTGATTGGATCGCCTCGTCATAGGCCAGGGTGTTGGCCGAATAGGTGTAGCGGGACCCGGCGGAGGCGAGCACCTCGGCGCGAGTCCGAGCCACCCCGGGGACGGCCTTCCACGTCGAGCCGTCGCCCTCTAGGAACGAGACCAGGGCGGCGTCGATCCGGTCCTTGTCGAGGCACCACAGCAAGATGGCCGACACCAGACCGCCGTCCTGGCCCCGCTCGTGGATCTCGGGATCCGTGGCCCGGGTCAGCACGACATCCTTGGTCATCCCGGAGAGCTCCTCGGCCTCGCGCTCCCGACCGTAGAGGAAGGTGTCGATCTCGGTCTCCCACGACCGGAACCGGGGGCAGGCACGGGTGCAACTCGTGCAGCCCCGATCGCCGTGCCCGCAGCCGCCGGGTCCGCCTTCCTCCTCCAGGTGGAAGGGCCGGTAGATGCCGTTGGAGTCGTCGTAACCCAGCACGTCGTGCGGGCAGGCCACCACGCAACCTGCGCAGCCGGTGCACAGTCCCGAGGTCACCACCTCGTCGAACAGCTCCACCCACTGAGCCCGCCACCGCTCCTTGACCGGCTTGGTCGTCGTCTCCGTGGGCGCCATGACCCCAACCGTACCGTCGAGCTGGGCGATGGGCTACCCAGGATCCCTGCACCGAAGCCGTCCCCGGAGGCCACGAAGCCCCGGTCCTCAGGGCACCCCTCTGGTCGTCGCTGTGGTCGACGTCGAACTGGTCGACGAGGAGGAGGATGGCACCGATGTCGTCGTGGTCGATGTCGGTTGAGGGACGCTGCTCTGCGGTGCCGTGGACGCCGACGTCGGGTTGGGCCCACCCGGCGCCGTACTGCTGGGACTGGGTGTGGTGGACCTGGGTGGCGGAACTGTCGGGGTCGAGGTCGAGGTGGTGGACGTGGACGGAGTGGTGGAGGTGGTGGCCCTGCGGGGGGCGGTCGTTGTCGGAGGCGTCGTGATCAATGAGCACTGTCCCCGCGAGCACTGCAACGAGAAGGCGTTGGAGCTCTGGGACTTCGCCGTGGAACTGGGTTCGATGGCGTTGTAGAGCACGGCCAGCACCACCAGGGCGACGGCGAGCACCACGGTGGAGCGGCGGATGGCCAGGCGGGCGCTGAGAGGCCGACGAAGGGATTGAAAGAGGCCACCGCGTTGTGTCATGGGTTGGTCATCTGCGCCAGTTGAACCTGGGGCGATTTGATCTCGGCGTTGCGCAGTGCGGTAGCCACCCGCAGGCGCAGCTCCCGACCGACGTCGAACTGTCGTCCCGGTTGGGTGCGAACGAACAGTCGGAGCTGCACGTAACCGACCTGGATGGTTTCCACACCGGCCACCGTGGGATCACCGATGATGAGGTTTCGCCAGCTCTCCTCGGCGGCCATGGACGTGGACACCTCGTCGACCAGCTTGGTGACCACGTCGAGATCCTCTTCAACGGGGATGGGGATGTCGAGGACCACCCGGGACCAGTCCTTGGACAGGTTTGTCACCTGGCGCAGGGAGCTGTTGGGTACGACGATGACCTCTCCGGTCTGGCTGCGCAGCTTGGTCACCCGTAGTGTCAGTTCTTCAACCGTACCCAGGATGCCCGTCAGTTGGCCGGGCGTGGACAGGCGCACCAGGTCTCCGATCCCGAACTGCCGCTCGGTGAACAGGAAGAATCCGGCGAGCAGGTCACCCACCACCTGTTGAGCACCGAAGCCGATGGCCACGCCGGCGACGGTGGCCGGCGCCACCAGGCTGGTCAGGGGAATCCCGAGCTGCTTGAGCACGACCAGGCCGATCACGAAGTAGGTGAGTGACACCGCCGACCACTCGACGGCCTGGGCCACGGCCCGGGCCCGCTTGGTGCGTTCCGACGTCCCCCCTCCCTTCTCGATGGCGGCCAGCACCTCGCGGTCGAGGGTCTGGCGGTAGCGGTTGCCGACCCAGCGCAAGAAGCGGGCGATGAGGATGGCCAGGAGAACGAACAGCACGGCGGGGAGAAGGCTGTCACGCAACCAGCCGCCGAGGGGAGCCAGATTCACCCCACCAGCTTGCCTTCCTCTGCAGGGGTGGTGGCGCCAGGGCAGGACAGACTGACGGTGGCGACCGGTGCACCAGGCAGGGAGAGCAGGTGCTTGATCACCACCTCGGAGATCTCGCTGAGCGCGTCCAGTTGTTCGGCGGTGAGCAGATCGATGAAGTTCCGACGGACGCTATCGACATGATGAGGGGCGGCCTTTTCGATCTCGGTCATGCCTCGCTCGGTGAGGGTGGCGAAGGAACCCCGGGCATCGGATGCGCACTCGGCCCGCTCGACCAGGCCCCGGTTCTCCATCCGGGCTACCTGATGGGAGAGGCGGCTCTTGGACCAGCGCAGGGCGGCGGCCAGATCACTCATGCGCACCCGGTGCCCCGGGGTCTCGGAGAGATGGACGAGAACGACGTAATCGGCGTCGGAGAGCCCGCTGTCCTGCCACAGATCGCGGCCCATCTGGGCTCGCATGAGGTCGCCGGCCGTCAGCCAGGCGCGCCATGCCCGAGCTTCGAGAGGATCGAGCCAACGCGTCTGGGCCATGGCTCCACATTAGTGGTTGACACATCAAAGAAAAGCGCTAGCCTGGTTGTTGACACATCAACGGTGTTGCTGGTCGGGGTCGCTGGATGACTGTGGCCACCACCGACTACCAGGAGGTCCACCCATGCCCGACACCGTCACCATCCCCGAGCTCACGGCCGGGACGTGGACCATAGATCCGGCTCACTCCGAAATCGGCTTCAGTGTCCGCCACCTCATGGTCAGCAAGGTCAAGGGTACGTTCAAAACCTTCGAGGGCACCGTCATCGTGCCCGCTGAAGACGCCTCAGCCACCTCCGTCGAGGTAAAGGTCGACATGGCGTCGGTCAACACCGGTGAGGACAACAGGGACAACCACCTGCGCTCCGGTGACTTCTTCTCCACCGAGGAGTTCCCTCACATGACCTTCAACTCGACGTCGGTCACCAAGGCCGGGAGTGACTTCAAGGCGGAGGGCACCCTCTCCATCCACGGGGTGGCCAAGCCGGTCACCCTCGACGTGGAGTTCAACGGCGTGAGCCCCGACCCCTGGGGCGGCACCCGAGCCGGGTTCAGCGCCACCACCGAGATCAGTCGCAAGGAGTTTGGCATCGATATCGACATGCCCCTAGAAGGCGGCGGCGTCGTCGTCGGTGATCGGATCAAGATCCTCCTCGAGGTCGAAGCCGTGCTGCAACAAGGCTGAGCACCAAAGGGGTGACCGCCGAGGCCGTGCCCCTCAGTAACCGTCGTCGCCCGACCAGGCGTCCAGCCAGCGGGGATCGGGCGCTTCCCCGACGGCCAAGAAGCGCAGATCGGCCGACAACCGCATGGCATCGGTCGTAGTGTCGAGGGAAGCGTGAATCACCCGTGGCGAGTGGATGGCGACGTCACCCGCCCGGTAATCCGTCCACAACCAGCGCCGGCCGAGCTGCTCGGCCACCCACGACAGGTCATGGCTGATGGGACGGTCATCCTCCGGTCGGTCCGACACCTCTCGGAGGCGGTCCAGATCGGAGACCTCAACGTCGTTGGAGTCCTCCAGGTAGATCAGACCCCCGGTGGCCAGAGGCGTGTCGGTGAGGGGAATCCACATGGTGAGCAGTCGTTCGGAACCCTCGTCCAGGTAGCGGTGGTCCCGGTGGGCTCGCGACGCCCGGGGGACGGACCGGTCGAAGTGCCGGACGATCTTGCGGGGCAGGATCTGGCAGGGAGCCCCCAGCACACCGGCGGCCACCCTGGCCAGTTCCGGTCCTTGGGCCAGCGCTGCGAACGCCTCGCCGCGTACGAAGGTGTGGGCGGGGTGACCCACGGTTCCATGCGCCGGAAGGTCACGGGGCCTCCGGCCGGAGAAGATGCCCGCCTCCACTGGGTGATGGTTGTCGAGATAGGTGGGGTCGAAAGCCCCGAAGTAGGCGTCCCGCAGCTGGCGGAGGCGCTCCCGGTCGATCACCCCCCGAAGGTAGAGGTATCCGTCCCTGCGGTAGCGCTCCCGCAGCGCGCCCGGATCGTGGCGTAGCGCCGTACTGTCGACGACAGGAGCGAAGTGCCTGGCGTCGAAGGGGATCTCGATACCGTTGGATGTGACGGTCGGCATGGACTGGACCAGACTGCAGGGGAGCGGGATTGCGGCCGTCAGCGTAGCCATCACGTCGGCCCTATCCTCGGGATCGTGATCGACGCGGCACCCCCTCGGGACCGCTCGGTAGCGGAACCCCGTTGCGCCACCTTGTCGCGCGCTGTGGGGCTCGACCCCGTAGGCACGACCGGGTCACATCAGGGTTACCTGCTGGTGGATGTGGCTCTGCCCTGGCCGGCGGACGTGGCCACCATCGACGAGGTGGCCGCCGTGCGCGCGGTCCTGTCCGGTACCGGCATTCGGCTCCAAGCCACGGTGCCCGTTGGCCACCGCCGGGTCGTGGCCTACCGTCCACCTCCCGCCGGCTTCGCTCCGTCGCCGGCGCTGGTCAGAAGCGAGACCATCGTGGAGCTGTCCTCTGGAGAGGGCGGCGACGACGTCACCCGTGTGGTAGCGGCGGTCGAGCGTCTCATGGCCGGGACGGTCACCGAGGAGAGCGCAGGCCTGGGGGGGCGCGAGCGAGAGGTCATCGTCTGCACCCACGGGCGCCGCGACGTGTGCTGCGGAGGGCGCGGCACGCAGCTGCACCAGGACCTGACGAGCTCGCCCGAGCCGCTCGGCGCCGCGGTGAGCGTGCGGCGCACCAGCCACACCGGCGGGCATCGCTTCGCCCCCACCGCCATCGTCCTGCCGGAGGCTACGGCGTGGGCCTACCTCGACGTCGACGTGCTCGGGGCCATCGTGGCCAGGGCCGGGCCGATCGCCTCCGTGCTCGGTCACTACCGGGGCTGGGCCGGCCTGGGCTCTCCTCGCCTGCAGGCTCTCGAACGGGCGGTGCTCGCCGACGTGGGATGGGACCTCTTCGACCTGCCCCGCTGGGGGGAGGAGCGGGACGGAACCGCCCGCCTGCACGTCGACGGGCAGGTGTCCACGACGACGTGGGAGGCGACGGTGTCCGCCGGACGCCGGGTGCCCCGACCAGACTGCGGCGAGGGGGTGTCGACGAACGCCAAGGTCGACACCGAAATGGTGGTCAACAACCTGCGGAGGGTGAACTGAGAGAGTTGGCGCTCTCCTCCGCCTGGGAATGTCCCCGCTCAACGCTTACGCTCACGTTGCCCGTCCAGGGCAGACGAGACGAGGTTCCACCGCATGGTTCATGAGCCAGCAGTATCCGACCATGGCCGCTTGGGCCGGGGCGGACGCCCGACCCAGGCCTGGCGTGTCGTCGCCACACTCGGGGCCATGGCCTTGGCCGCTGCCGGGTGCGGGTCGAGCTCGCCGGCCAAGTCGTCGCAGCCGAGCACCCCGGGGTCGTCGAGCACCACCGCTCCCGCCCCTCAGGCGGCCACCAGCGCCGCCGGCGCCGGCGGCGGGGCCC
>JALZAH010000565.1 GCA_030948425.1 Actinomycetota bacterium | reverse complement strand
GGCTCACGCTCGGGCTGGTCGAGGCCACCCGCGCAGCCCCCGTCCGAGCCTCACTGGTCCCGCTCGCGCAGCGGCTGCCGTCGATCTTCGGCGCCTGCGTCAACACGCTTGCGCGGTCCGCGTAGCCGCTCGCCCGATGTCGCCCCGGATCGCCGCAGGTGGGTGCGCGCGATGCGGCCACGATGGTCGCCAACCCCTCCGGGTTGCCATCCACCCAGGCGAACGGGGCCACCGAAACGGCACCCGGCTCACGCTCCCAGCGGTCGCCAAATACCGCTCGGGACTACCTGAGCGGCGATGGCCGAGGTCAGTGAGCCCCTCACCGTGGGTCCGTCAGGGCGCAGTCAACGAAAGCGCTCGGCCGGGCACGACGCGTAAGGATGCAACGAAGAGGCGGCCGCTCAAACGTTCGAAGGCGAGTCCGATCGAGCAAGCGTCATGCCGAAGGCCGCCCTTCACCAGGGCCGAGCTCGACCCGCCCTCCCGCCGATCGCGGAGCTCATTGCCGCTCCCCTGCGGGCCACCGGGAACCCGGCGGCCTGCGGTGGAGTGTCAAGCCGATCTGCACGCCGATCTGCACCCGGATCTGCTGCGTGCTCATCGGGCACCGCCGGAGGATCCCCCCGTCTGAACCTGCGCTGTGGACAGCTCGTTTACCCGCCCACACAGGGTGCACCTATCAAGGTACTTTGTGCCTCCCATCCAGGTCATGCGGACGGAGAACAAGCACATCGTGTGGACGCTCTCCAACACTTGGTGCTGAGCACGACCGCCGCACCACTCACAGGTATCCACGGGGGCACGGAGCAGCGTGAGGGCACTATCCACGCGAAGCACACTCAGCATCGTCTGCCCACCTTCACGGACCAGGGCGCGAGCCAGGCGCCGATCTCCGCGTCGGTGCGCTTTTCCTCGGGCTGAGGCTACCGGGCAGCTGATGCCGACGTGGTCTTGAGGGCCCTCCGGGCGGCGACGCCGACGCTCGCATGCCGATCACTGAACCGCGGCGGCCACCTACACGCCATCCAACGGGTCAGCCGCCGTCCCGGCGGAGTTGCACTTCGCCCAGAGAGGGCGTGTCTCGAAGGAGCGATGCGCAGACCTACCAGAAGCAATCACTGGTATGAACGACCGACCCCAATATTCAACCGTCCAGCTTTCTGGACGCGTCAGAGATGGGCCGAGGGCGTGCTTGCTCTGGCTAGAGTGGAGTTCTCTTCTCTGGTCGCGCCTTCAATCGGGCCTGGTCCGGCCTGGTCCCGCGGTATGACCCCCGACGACCTTTCCGGGCGTGCCCATTAGCCAGGACGAGCGGTGAGGGTGATCTTCAGGTTTTGTTGCTGGTTTCCCCGTATGACGGTCAGGGCGACGGTATCGCCGACCTTGTGTTCGTGGATGGTGGCGACGAGGGCCGCGGAGGAGTCGATCGGGTGACCGTCGATGGTGATCACGGCGTCTCCGGTTTGCAGGCCGCCGGTGGCTGCGGGGGTGCCTGGCTGGACCGACCCGATGAGAGCGGCTTGGCGTTTGGCGGCGCCATCGGTGGTGGTGGTGTCCTTCACGTTGACGCCGAGGTACGCGTGCTGGGCGCTGCCGCTGGCGATCAGCTGATCGGCGATGGACTTGGCCTCGTTGGCGGGGATGGCGAAGCCGATGCCGATGCTGCCGCTTTGGCCGCCGCCCGCGGACGACCCGAGCGAGGCGATGGCACTGTTGATGCCGATCAGGCTGCCGTCGGCGGTGACGAGCGCGCCGCCGGAGTTGCCAGGGTTGATCGCGGCGGAGGTTTGGACCGCGTTGGTGACCACAGGGTCAGTGGCCGCCGGGCTGCTCTGCCCGGGCGCACCTGGCGTCGGGCTGGGTGCCCCCCCGGTGGTGACGGGACGGTTCAGGGCGCTGACGATGCCGGTGGTGACGGTCCCGGATAGTCCTAGGGGGTTGCCGATGGCCATCACAGGCTGCCCCACGGTCAGGGCGTTGGAGTCGCCGAACGTCATCGGGATGAGGTCGGTCGGCGGCGTGGCGAGTTTCAGGACCGCCAGGTCAGTGGAGGGGTCGGTGCCGACGATGGTGGCGTCGTAGGTGCGGCCGTCGGTGAGAGTGACGGTGATGCCCGCGCCGGCGCCGGCGCCGGTAGCGACGTGGTTGTTGGTCAACACGTGGCCAGCCTGGTCTAGGACCACGCCGGAGCCCTGACCCTGGGCTTGGTTGCTGGTGACGGTGATGGACACCACGCTCGGAGAGACGGCCTTAGCGGTGGCCGTCCAGTCT
>JALZAH010000533.1 GCA_030948425.1 Actinomycetota bacterium | reverse complement strand
GTTGTGAACTGTCATGCGAGCACCCGGGCACCATGCACCTCCTTGTCTACTTCGTCACCGCCGGTGACGGACCCTTGCAGGACGAGCTCAGCGGGCTGCAGCGGGCTCGCGACGACCGCAACGGGCTCTTGGCGACGCGCCTGGCCGACCTCGGGCTCCCCGTCACCCTCGAAGAGATGGAGCATGAGGCCGGAGGGGTTGGGGTCGGCCGGCCTCATGTGGCCGCCGTCCTGGTGCGCAAGGGGGTGGTGGCCAGCGTGCAGGAGGCCTTCGACCGATACCTGGCCAAGGGTCGCCCGGCCTACGTTCCCAAGTACCGGCTCGGTGCCGGCGACGCCCTGCGCCTGGCCCGGGGGTCGGGAGGGGTGGCCGTGCTGGCCCATCCGCTCTCATTGGGACTGGGGACCGGGGAGCTGGACCGTCAGCTCGACGAGTTGGCCGGCTTGGGTCTGGCCGGGATCGAATGTGTCTACGGTCGCTACTCCCCCGCCGAGCGCAACGGGCTCGCCGCCATGGCCGGGGCCCATGGACTGGCCGTCACCGGCGGATCGGACTTCCACGGGACCTACAAGCCCGACCTGGCGGTGGGCACAGGGCGGGGCGACCTGGCGGTCGAAGACGGGTTGCTCGACCTCCTACGGGAGCGCTCGTGTCCGAGGCCGCCGACGACGTAGTCCCTCCATTCGATTCGATTGGGCCTCCGCGGTCATCCTCTGGGCGTGATCCACCCCAGCGCCCGGCTTGGTCATCACGGTCACGTCCGCCCAGGTCCGCGACCGCACACTGCACCGATCGTCTGCAACCAGCGGGATCGCTGACGTCGGTGACGACCGCAGTGGCGGTCCCGCCGGCGGCGACGATCACCCCCACCGTCTCCTCTGCAGCCGAGCGGTCCCGGTCGCAGCACGCCACCGAGGCTCCTTCCCTGGCGGCCAGGATGGCTGCGGCCCGACCGTTGCCGATCGGCGCGTCCTTGTCCTCGCACGGCTGGCTGCCGGCGCCGACCACCAGGACCTTTCGGCCGGTCAACCGGGAGCGGGTGGGTGCTGTCCCCGTCGCCTCGGGGGGAAGCTCGTCGATGGTCACGATCGGCCCAGGGCCAGCACCTGGGGCAGAGCCGAGCGCCACGCCTGGCGGGCCTGGTCGATGGCCAGGTCCATCGATCCCTCGATGATGAGGCGGTCACCACCCGCCCGGCCGAGGTCGACAACAGCCAGGCCGGCGCCACCGGCACGGACGGTCAGGTCACCGACGGCATCCGCCGGCACCGAGCAGACCACCCTCGATGGCCCCTCGCCGAACAGCTCGCTGGTGGTCGTCAGCGCGCCGACGCGGAAGCCGACATCGCTGGCGACGGCCATCTCCGCCAGGGCCACGGCCAATCCACCGTCGGAGATGTCGTGGACACCGTCGACCAGCCCGTCGTTGACGGCGGCGGCCACCAAGCTCACCAGCCGGCCGTGGGCGGTGAGGTCGAGCGGGGCCAGGCTCCCTCGTTGCTCGGCCCGGACCTCCCAGGCCCAGCGTGAACCGCCGAGGGAGACCGGGGCGTCGGGTGGGGCCACGACGACGATCCTGCTGCCGGCCACCAGGCCGATCCCCGGCGGCACCACATCCAGGTTCTGGACCAGCCCGATGGTGCCCACCACGGGCGTCGGGTCGATGTCGCGACCGCGGCTCTCGTTGTACAGGCTGACGTTCCCCCCGATGACGGGGATCCCCAGGGCCCTGCACGCTTCGCTCATCCCGTCGATGGCCTCGGACAGCTGCCACATCACCTCAGGGTGCTCGGGATTGCCGAAGTTCAAGCAGTTGACCAGAGCGACGGGGGTGGCGCCGACGCACGCCAGGTTGAGCGCCGATTCGGCCACCACCGCGGCGGTGCCGGCCCGGGGGTCGAGCGCGCACCAGCGCCCGTTGCCGTCGGTGGAGAGGGCCATGGCCGCCGCCGCCCCCTCGCCCGGCACCACGCCGGGGGCCCGGAGGCGCAGCAGGGCGGCGTCCCCACCGGGGGCGACGACGGTGTTGCAGAACAGCTGATGGTCGTACTGGTGATACACCCAGGACGGGTCGACGAGCAGGGCCAGCAGGTCGGCGGCGACATCCGTCGGCCCCTCGAGCGCCGCCAGGTCGGTGGCCGCCCGCTCCTCGAAGTCGGTGGGGCGACGCAGCGGCCGGTGATAATAGGGGGCGTCGTCGTGGAGGGTCGATGCCGCCACGTCGGCCAGGACGTCGCCGTCCCAGCTCGACAGGATCCGCAGACGGCCGCCGTCGGTGACCTGGCCGACCACGCTGGCGGTGACCTCCCAACGCCGGCACAGCCCGAGTACCTGGTCCAGGTCGCCGGGGGTGACGATGGCCAGCATCCGCTCCTGGCTCTCACTGGTCATGATCTCCCACGCATCCATGCCGGGCTCGCGTTGATGCACGGCGGACACGTTGACGTCCATCCCCACGCCCCCCCGAGACGCGGTCTCGCTGGTGGCGCACACCAGACCGGCGCCTCCCAGGTCCTGGATGCCCACCACCAGATGGGCGTCGAGGAGGTCGAGGCACGCCTCGATGAGGCGTTTCTCCTCGAAGGGATCGCCCACCTGCACGTTGGGCCGCTTGGCTTCCTCGGCGGCGGCGTCGTCGCTGAAGCCCGCCGACGCCAGCACGCTCACCCCGCCGATACCATCCCGGCCGGTGGACGACCCGAACAGGACAGCCAGGTTGCCGACGCCGGTGGCGGCCCCGAGGACCAGGCGGTCTCGGGGCAGAAGCCCACAGCACAACACGTTCACCAGGGGGTTGTCGGCGTAACAATCGTCGAAGACGATCTCGCCGCCCACCGTGGGCACGCCGACGGAGTTGCCGTAGCCGGAGATCCCGGCGATGACACCCGAGGCGATCCACCGGGAACGGGCGTCGCTGGTCGGTCCGAAACGCAGCGGGTCCATGAGGGCGATGGGCCGGGCGCCCATGGTGAAGATGTCGCGCAGGATGCCCCCCACCCCGGTCGCCGCCCCCTGGTAGGGCTCGATGGCGGACGGGTGGTTGTGGCTCTCGATGCGCAGGGCAACGGCCAGGCCGCCGCCAGCGTCGATGACCCCGGCGTTCTCCCCGGGGCCGACCAGGACCCGCTCCCCCTTTGTCGGGAGGCGTCCCAGGTGGACCTTCGACGACTTGTAGGAGCAGTGCTCGCTCCACATGACCGCGTAGAGCGCCAACTCCAGGTGGTTGGGGCGGCGACCGAGGAGCTGTTCGATGGCCGTCGCTTCGTCGTCGGTAAGACCGAGGGCGCGATGCAGAGCAGGGTCCACGGCGACGAAGTTAGCGGCCCTACGGCTGGGGTTCAGGCGCTCCCACCAACGCCCGGTTCGCCTTCGGGGCCGCTCGGGGGCTTCCGGCCGAGCGCAGCAGGGCCCCGAGCAACAACCGACCGTCGGTGCCTCCCACCAGGGAGTCGCAAGCCCGCTCAGGGTGGGGCATGAGCCCAACGACATTGCCGGCCTCGTTGGTGATCCCGGCGATGTCGTCCACCGAACCGTTGGGGTTGTCGATGTAACGGAGGATGATGCGCCCATCACCCCGTAGCTCGTCGAGGGTGTGCGGGTCGCAGAGGTAGTTGCCCTCGAAGTGGTTGATGGGGATGCGCAGGCGGAGTCCCACCGGCACACCGTCGGTGAGCACGGAGCGGTCGCTCACCACCTCCAGCTCGCTGGAGGTGCACATGAAGGCCAGACCGGCATTGCGACCCAGAGCCCCGGGCAGGAGGTGAGCCTCGGTGAGCACCTGGAACCCGTTGCAGATCCCGACGACCGGTCCCCCGGCGGCGGCGAACGCCTCGATGGCGGCCATGACGGGCGAGAACCGGGCGATGGCCCCGGGGCGCAGGTAGTCGCCGTGGGCGAACCCGCCGGGGAGGACGAGGGCGTCGACCCCATGGAGGCTGGTGTCGCCGTGCCACACCAACCGACCGTGACCGCCGAGCCCGTCGACGGCGGCAACCACGTCGTGTTCGCAGTTGGTGCCGGGGAAGAGCACGACGCCGACGGTGACGGTCATGGCCCGTCCTCGACGGTGATGCGGGCGTCCTCGATCACCGGGTTGGTCAAGAAGCGCCGGCACAGCTCGCCGACCCGTTCGGTGGCCGCCGCTCGGGAGGCGGCGTCGACGTCGAAGCGGAAGGCCTTCCCGGTCGCCATCCCCGTGACGTCATCGAAGCCGAGCGCGGGGAGGGCGCGCTCGATGGTCGCCGCCTGCGGGTCGGCGATGCCCTGACGCCGGCCGACCTCCACGAAGACGCGGAAGCGCATCAGCCGGCCGCGTTCGACTGGCCGAGCGCCGGTCCTCCAGCCCCCGGCCAATCGGCGAAGGACAGACCGCTGAGCTGCTCATAAGCGGCCACGTAACGAGTCCGGGTGGCGTCGACCACCTCGGCGGGCAGGGCCGGCGGCGGGGGGCGCTTGCTCCAGCCCGTGTCTTCCAGCCAGTCCCGGAGGGGCTGCTTGTCGAACGATGGGGGCGTGGCCCCTGGCTCCCACGCCTCAGCCGGCCAGAAGCGCGACGAGTCGGGGGTGAGGACCTCGTCGCAGATGGCCAGCCGGCCGTCGATGAGGCCCAGCTCGAACTTGGTGTCGGCGATGATGATGCCGCGTTCTGCGGCCAGGCGGGCGCCCTGGCTGTAGGCCTCCAGCGAGATGCGTCGCGCCTCGGCGGCCAGTTCCTCGCCGATCAGGTTCACCGCGGCGTCGTAGGAGATGTTCTCGTCATGGCCCTCGGTGGCCTTGGTGGAGGGAGTGAACACGGCTTCGGGCAACTGCTCGGATTGGCGGAGGCCGCCAGGCAGGATCTGGCCGTGCATCGTCTGGCTCTTGCGGTACTCGGCCCAGGCCGAGCCCGACAGGTAGCCGCGAACGATGCATTCGATGGGCAGCATCTCCGCCCGGCGCACCACCATCGTCCGCCCAGCCAGTTGTGCCTGTTGTCGGGCCTGAGGTGGCGGCCCAGTCGATATCAGGTGGTTGGGGGCGACGTCGGCCAACTCCTGGAACCAGAAGGCAGTGATGGCGGTGAGCACCCGCCCCTTGTCGGGGATGGGTTCGGTCATGACCACGTCGAAGGCCGACATGCGATCGGAGGTGACGAACACCAGGTGATCGTCGTCCAGCTCGTAGATGTCGCGGACCTTGCCCGACGCCAGATGGTTGAGGCTCATGGGGATCGCTCCAGATAGAGGGTGAGCATCAAGCGGTGGGGAGCCACTCGCTCCGGTAGCCGTCGAGTCGGTCGGCCAGGTCGGGGTCGTGCACGGCCAGGATCTCCACGGCGAGGATGGCGGCGTTGGCCGCACCGTCAATGGCGACGGTGGCCACGGGTAC
This sequence comes from Actinomycetota bacterium, assembly GCA_030948425.1. Classification (GTDB taxonomy): domain Bacteria; phylum Actinomycetota; class Acidimicrobiia; order Acidimicrobiales; family Palsa-688; genus JALZAH01. The sequence goes on along the minus strand of JALZAH010000533.1, from coordinate 354 downwards.
GCCCCTCGGCATCTGCACGGTGGCGTAGAGGGCGTCCACACCGCCGATTGCCCCTCCCGACAGCGGAACGCCGATCACCGGGAGGGTGGTCTGGCCGGCGACGGCACCGGCGAGGTGGGCGGCCATGCCGGCGCCGCAGATGATGATCCCGTAGCCCGACTCCCGGGCGGACCGGGCGAAGTCGGCGACGGCGGCCGGGGTCCGGTGCGCCGACATCACATGCTCGGTGACCTCCACCCCGAAGCCGGTCAGGGTCTCGACGGCCGGAGCCATCTTGGGTCTGTCATTGGCCGAGCCCATCAGCACCGCGACTCTCATGGACGTACCTCCTCGCTAAGGGTAGGGGTTGGGGAA
>JALZAH010000521.1 GCA_030948425.1 Actinomycetota bacterium | reverse complement strand
TGATCGCTGCGGAGGTCCGGGGCTTCCTCACCGGCAGCATCGACCTCGTGGCCCGGGTCGGCGACCGCCACGTCGTCATCGACTACAAGAGCAATCGTCTGGCTCCGGGTGGCGAACCGCTTACTGCCTGGCACTACCGGCCAGAGGCTCTGGCCGTGGCCATGGCCGATGCCCACTACCCGCTGCAGGCTGGCCTCTACCTGGTGGCCCTCCATCGCTACCTGCGCTGGCGGTTGGCCGGCTACGACCCGACCCGACATCTGGGGGGAGCCCTCTACCTGTTCCTCCGGGGCATGACCGGGCCCGATGTGGCCATCGTCGGCGGCCAGCCCGGGGGCATCTTCGCCTGGCATCCTCCGGCGAGGTTCGTCATCGCCCTGTCCGACCTGCTCGATCGCGGCGCGCCATGACCGTCACCCTCGCCGGCCATGGCAGCGCGGACCGATTCGGCGTCCGGGCGTCCATCGCCGCCGAGGGGCCACTTCGGGCCCTGTCGGAGGCCACCATCATCGACGCCGCCGACATCCACACCGCCCTCACCCTTGGCCGCCTGGCTGCAGGCGCCGATGACGCCGTCCTCATGGCCGCCGCCTTGGCCGTGCGAGCGGTTCGATTCGGCCACGTGTACGTCGACCTCGCCACCGTGGCCACCACCGTCGCTCCCGACGATGAGACGATGGCCGTCAACCCCGCCGCCCTTGCGTGGCCGGAGTCGACAACGTGGGCGACGGTGGTCGCCGCCAGCCCGCTCACCGCCATCGGGCCCGACGGCGGCGCCGACCGGCCTCTGCGTCTCATCGGGACGCGCCTGTATCTCGACCGGTACTGGCGCCACGAGCAGACGGTCATCGCCGACGTGCTCCGACGAAGCGACGGCCCGCCACCGCAAGTTGATGGCGATGTTCTGGCCGGCGGCCTCCGCCGGCTCTTCGCCCATGGAGCCGACACCGGCCCCGACGACCTCCAGCGCCTGGCGGCCGCCACTGCGGTCCTGCGGCGGTTCTCAGTGGTGGCCGGTGGTCCCGGCACCGGCAAAACCACGACGGTGGCCCGCATCGTCGCCCTCCTCCACGAGCAGGCCGCCGCCCTGGGGCTACCTCCGCCCCGGGTGGCTCTTGGCGCTCCCACCGGCAAGGCCGCGGCTCGGCTGGCGGAGGCGGTTCACGCCGAGGCGGCCACCCTCGATGTCGACCCGGCCGTACGCACGGCATTGCTGGCCACTACGGCGTCGACCCTGCACCGGCTGCTCGGGTGGCAGCCGGGCAACCGCAGCCGCTTCCGCCATGATGCGTCGAACCAACTGGTCCACACCGCAGTGATCGTGGATGAGGCCTCGATGGTCTCGTTGTCGATGATGGCCAGGCTGCTGGTCGCCGTTCGCCCGACGGCGCGGGTTGTCCTGGTCGGCGATCCCCGCCAGCTGGCCTCGGTCGAGGCCGGCGCCGTCCTGGGCGACATCGTCGGGCCGGCGAAGAGCTTGCAGTTGCGTCCTGCAGCCCGCAGCCGGTTGGAGGAGGTCGTCGGGTTTCCGGTGGAGGCATCCGACCGGGGCCCGGAGGCGGCAGTGGCCGATGGGGTCGTCGTGCTCCGGCGGGTCCACCGCTACGGCGGATGTATCGCCGACATGGCCGATGCAGTCGACAGCGGCGACCCTGACGCAGTGATCAGTGTCCTGCGCTCCCACGCAGGCGACATCGCGTGGATCGAGCCAGGCGTCACCGGCGAGGTGTGGCGAACAGCGGCGATCGGAGGCGTCCGCCAGGCCGTGGTGGACGCTGCGAAGGCGGTCGTCGGCGCTGCCGGTGCGGGTGATGGCATCGGCGCCCTTGGGCACCTTCGAGCCGTGCAGGTGCTGTGCGCCCACCGTCGTGGGCCCGGCGGGGCCGCGGCGTGGCGGACGGAGATCGAGCGTTGGCTGCGATCAGCCATCGCCGGCTACGGAGGCGGGGTCTGGTACGTCGGCCGGCCCCTCTTGGTCACCGAGAACGACTACGGGCTTGGAGTGTTCAACGGCGACACCGGAGTGGTCATCGATTCCGGCGGTGGCCGCCTTCGGGCCGTGTTCGACAGGCGGGGCGAGGTGCTCGAGGTGCGCCCCACCCGTCTGGCATCCGTCGAGTCCCTCTACGCCATGACGATCCACAAGGCCCAGGGCTCCCAGTTCCGCTCGGTCGTCGTCGTGCTGCCGGACACGAATTCGCAGGTCCTGACCCGGGAGCTGCTGTACACGGCCATCACCCGGGCTCAAAGTCACCTCACGCTGGTTGCTTCCGAGGCGGCGATCCGTACCGCTGTGATGCGCGCCATCGCTCGGGCTTCTGGTCTCGCCGACGCCCTTTGGCCCTCCGTCAGGCGCTGAGCGAGGTGGCTGTCGTTCTGAAGCTCCTATATCAAGCGGAAATGTTCAGGCGGCTTGGATGAGCGTCGCGTCGTCACCGAGGCGCTCTTTAGGTCGTGCATCATCCGCCGGTAGACGACGTTGGAGAGCTGGCGCTTCAGGACCCGCATCGACTCCTTCTTGGTGTGACCACGCTTGCGGGCTTCGGCGACGATGCGCTGCGCGTCGGCGTTGCAGCGCAGCTGGCAGGTAGGTGTGGGCCAGGACGAGACGGCAACCACCACCCCCGCAACCCCAGCGGCTGCCACGTAGGGGAACCACCGATCAGCGCCGTCGGCATCGATCCGACCACCACGAAGTTCGGCACCTCGACGACCACCAACCTGACCAAGGTGCTGCCCCGACTGACGCGTGGCGACGGCGGCGGTTGTCCGATCCTGGTGGTGTCGATCTGCGCACGGACGGTGTAGGGCCGCTCCCCTATCCCCC
>JALZAH010000506.1 GCA_030948425.1 Actinomycetota bacterium | reverse complement strand
GTCGTGGTCAGCCCCGGAGTGCCCATCGCCCACCCGGTGTTCGCCGCCGCCGCCGCCGCCGGGGTGGCGGTCCGCTCCGAGATCGAGGTGGGCTGGAGGGTCCTGGCCGGCAGGGTGGGGCCCCGTCCGCTGCTGGTGGCGGTGACCGGGACCAACGGCAAGACCACGGTGACGACCGAGGTGGCGGCCATGCTGGCCGCCACCGGCCTGCGGGTGGCAACCGCCGGCAACATCGGCACACCGTTGGTGGACGTGGCCGATGCCGACCTCGATGTCATCGTCGCCGAGGTGTCGTCGTTTCAGCTCAGTGGCACCGACGGATGGCATCCCGATGTCAGCTGTTGGCTCAACTTCAGTCCCGACCATCTGGACTGGCATCGAAGCCTCGACGACTACGCGTCGGCCAAGGCCCGCATCTGGGCCAATCAGGGCCCGGGCGACACGGTGGTGGTCAATGCCGACGACGACGCCATCGTCGGCATGGCCGGGACCGTCGACGCCGGCGCCCGGTTGGTCACGTTCTCCACGACCGGTCCGGCTGACTACCACCTCGACCGTGACACCCTTATGGAATCAGATCGGATCCTCGCCCACCGGGCAGATCTGGTCCGGGCCCTGCCCCACGACGTGGCCAACGCTCTGGCCGCCCTCGCCGTGGCCCGGGCTGCCGGTGCCAGCCCACAGGGCTGCGTGGGCGCCTTGCGGGGAGCCAACCCCCTACCGCACCGGGTGGAGCTTGTCGCCGAGGCCGATGGCGTCGCCTGGTATGACGACTCCAAGGCCACCACGCCTGCTTCGGTCCTGGCCGCCGTTGCCGGTTTCGACTCCGTCGTCCTCATCGCCGGAGGTCGCAACAAGGGCCTGGATCTCGGTGTCCTGGTCGCCGGGGCACCGCCGATCCGTCACGCCGTGGCCATTGGTGACGCCACCGGCGAGGTGGAATCGGCGCTCGGCCCGGTCGTCCCCGTGACTCGAGCCGCCACCATGGTCGACGCCGTCGCCCTGGCCGGCGCCGTCGCCCAGCGAGGTGACGCCATCGTGCTCTCACCGGGCTGTGCCAGCTTCGACTGGTACCGGTCCTACGCGCAGCGTGGGGATGACTTCGCCCGCCTCGTACGAGCCCGTATTGCCGCGTCCACCACCTTCGACCATGAGCCAGGCCCGACGCCGGGCAGCTCCCAAGAAGAGGTCCGACCATGTTGACCACACCATGTTGACCACCCCCAGGCCAGGCCACCGCAGGACGCCGGCGAACGAAGTGACCAGAACCGGCGCCCGAGGTGCCCACCAGACACGGTCGAAGGCCGGCGATGTCACCCGTCCCGGCGGCCTGTACGTCCTGATCGGCATCGTCGTGGTGTTGAACCTGGTCGGTCTGGTCATGGTCCTCTCCGCCTCCTCGATCCTGAGTCTGCGCCAGTACGGGTCCCCCTGGCACTACTTCGAGCGCCAGGTGTTGTGGCTGACCCTGGGAACGGCGGCGTTCGTTGCCGCCTCCAAGATCGACCCGGCCCGATGGAGGCGCTTCGTCCGGCCCGCCATGGTTCTCAGCGTCATGGGTCTGGTCGCCGTGCTCCTCCCCGGCGTCGGGCGCAGCGCCGGCGGGGCGTCGCGCTGGATCGGAACGACGTCGTTGCAGATCCAACCGTCCGAGATCGCCAAGCTCACGCTCATCCTCTTTGCCGCCGACGTCCTCGACCGCCGGGCCGGTGAGCGGAACTGGCGGTATTCGATGGTGCCGGTCATCTGTGTCTTTGTCATCGTGGCCGCCCTGGTGCTCAAGCAGCCAGACATGGGCACCACCCTGGTGCTGGCCTGCATCGCCCTGAGCATGCTCATCACCGCCGGCATCCCGGCCCGGCCCCTGGCCGCCATCTTCGGAACGGGGTTCGGCGCCGCTCTGCTGCTGGCAGTCGCCGCCCCCTACCGCTGGCGGCGGTTGACGTCGTTCCTGCACCCCTTGGCCGACAGGAGCGACACCGGCTATCAGGCCGTCCAGGGGTTGGCCGGGCTCAGCCACGGGTCGATCCTCGGAACCGGCATCGGCGCCAGCATCGCCACCTGGGGCTACCTCCCCAACGCCCAGACCGACTTCATCTTTGCCGTGATCGGTGAGGAGACCGGGCTGCTCGGCACGTTCGCCGTCACCGCCCTGTTCGCGGCCCTGGCCGTGGTCGGCATCCGGGTGGCGTGCCGGGCCCGTTCCCGCTACGACGCCCTGCTGGTCGCCGGGATCACCGCCTGGATCGTCAGCCAGGCCGTCATCAACATCGGCGCCGTCATCGGTCTCCTACCGGTGACGGGAGTTCCCCTGCCGTTCGTCTCCTTCGGCGGCTCCTCGCTGGTGCTGGCCATGTTCGCGGTGGGCATGGTGGCCAACGTGGCCCGCCGATCGTGAGTCCTGCCCTTCCGCTGCTGCGGCACAGGACCCGGCGTCGGGCCCGGAGCACCTTTGCGGTGATCGCCGGTGGTGGCACCGGCGGTCATGTTCTTCCTGCCGTGGCCATCGCCCAGGCCCTCGTCGCTGCCGGCCATCCGCCTGACACGGTGCGCTTCGTGGGGGCCAGACGGGGGATGGAGGCCCACCTTGTGCCGGCCGCCGGATTCGAGGTCACGTTGTTGC
>JALZAH010000474.1 GCA_030948425.1 Actinomycetota bacterium | reverse complement strand
CGGGGCAACAGCAGCCTGACCGCGTCGCCCACCGCCACCCGCTCCGACGGCGCCACAGTGACGTCGAGGGCGGTCTCGCCCACCTCGACGCCGAGCGTCACCCGGTCGCCCTGGAAGCGGACCCGCACCACCCGGCCGGCCACGACGTTCGGCCCCTCGGCCGGGGCCAGGCGGATCGCCTCAGGCCGTACGACGAGGAGGCCCGGACCTGCAGGCGGCGTCCCGGCGACGTCGATCGGGCCGACGGCGCTCAGGAACCGACCGCCGTCGGTCAGCCCGGCGACAAGGTTCCCCGCCCCGAAGAAGCGGGCGACCCGAGCGGTGGCCGGGCGGTCGTAGAAGGCGCGGGGCTCGTCGTGCTGCTCGATGCCCCCGTCGAACATGAGGGCGATCCGGTCGGCGACCTGGACGGCCTCCTCCTGGTCGTGGGTGACGAACATCGTGGTGACACCCACGCTGCGCTGCACCTCCGATACGAGCTCGCGCATCTCCACCCGGAGCGAGGCGTCGAGCTGGGACAGAGGCTCGTCGAGGAGCAGGACCTTGGGCCGGACGACGAGGGCCCGGGCCAGCGCAACCCGCTGCTCCATCCCGCCGGACAGCTCGCTCACCGGCCGATCGGCCATGTTGGGGAGCTGTACGAGATTCAGCATCCGGTCGATCTCGGCCCGGGTCTCACGCCGGGCCGTGCCCCGGACGCGGAGGCCGAACCCCACGTTCTCGCCGACGGTCATGTGCGGGAACAGCAGGGGTTTCTGGAACACCATGGCCACGGCCCGGTGCTCGGCCGCGTCGCCGAGCACCGACGCGTCGTCGAAGCGGATGTCGCCGCGGTCGGGTGAAAGGAGCCCGGCCACCAGCTTCAGCGTGGTGGTCTTCCCGCACCCCGACGGACCGAGGAGGACGGTGACCTCCCCGGCGGCCACGTCGAGAGAGACGCCGTCGACGACCGGTCGGTCCTGCCCGCGGTAGGCCATGGTCAGGCCGTCGAGGGAGACGGACGTTGCGGTCATCGGGGTCACAGCCGACCGAGCCCGATGGCGGCCCGCTGGTTCCCGGTCAGGTACTTCGTCATGGGGATCAGCAGCAGGATGGGCGGGAGCACGAAGACCAAGGCGAGGGCGGCGGCCTGGTTGAGGTCGGCGCCGCCGATGTAGGCCAGCAGGAGGAGCGGAAGGGTCTTCACCGTGCCGCCGCCCACGAGCAGCGTCAGGATGTACTCGCTCCAGCTGATCAGGAAGGCGAAGTAGGCGGCCACGGCCAGGCCGGGGCGGACCCCGGGCAGGGTCACCGACCAGAACGTCCGCACGGGACCGGCGCCGAGGACCCGAGCCTGGTCTTCGTAGGCGGTGTCGAAGTTGGCGAAGGCGGCGCCCATGGCCAAGGTCACGTAGGGGATGGTGGGCAGCAGCTGCACCAATATCACGCCGGGGATCGTGTCGGCGAGGTGGTAGCGGATGAAGAAGACCTGCACGCCGAGGGCCACGGCCAGGCCGGGGACGATGACCGGAGCCAGAAAGAGGAGCTGGACGGCGCGCCGGCCCCGGAAGCTGTACAGCCCGAGAGCGCGTCCTGCGCTGAGCCCGACCAGCGACGCCAGCAACGCCACCGCAGCTGCGATCCCGGCCGAGGTGGCCAGTCCCCGGAGCACCTCGGACTTCGGGTCGAGGAGCAGCCGGAAGCCGCGGGCGGAGAACGACTGCGGCACCAGGGCCGGATAGCGCCACTGGCCGCTCATCGCGGCGATCAGCAGCGGGGCGACCGGGACGAGGAGGCCGATGACGAGAAGGGCGAGCCCGCTCAGGTGACGGGCTCGGGCCCGCCGCCGCTCGCCCGTTGGACGTCGACTCACGCCGTCCGCCGGACCAGGCGGTCCAGCGCCGCCGAATAGCCGATCACCAGGATCCCCACGAAGAGGGCGATGACCACGCTGATGGCCATCGCCTGCGGCCGGCCGTTCAGGTCGGTGTCCCGGTAGTACTGGTAGGACACGACCGGCAGCGTCGCCGGGAAAGGCCGTCCCAGGAGGAACGGGACCTCGTAGGACCCGAAGCTGAACGCGAAGACGATGATCGACGTGGCCGCGAGACCCGGCGTCACGAGAGGAAGGACGACCAATCGGATCCGCTGCCAAGCCCCGGCACCCAGGGTGCGGGCCGCCTCCTCCAGCTCCTGGACACCACTGGAGAGGGCGGCGAGCACGACCACGCCGATGAATGGCGTCTCCTTCCACACCAGCTCGGCGATGATGCCCCAGCCGAAGCGGTCGTGGACCACGACGGGGAAGGACTGGCGCCCGTCGATGAGTCCCAGGGAGGTGGCCAGCCGGGCCACCAGCCCGCTCTGCTGGAGCAGCAGGAGCATGCACAGGGCCCCGACCGAGTGCGGGACCGACAGGTTGTACTGGAACAACAGGCTGGCCAGGCGCTGGCCCCGCCTGGTCGCCCGCACCGTGAGCGCGCCGGCCACGCCCAGGGTCGCCGAGATGGCGGTGGCCAGGACGGCGGTCCTGAGCGTGAGCACGAGTGACGCCCGCACTGCCGGGTCATGCCGGATGGCGGCGTAGGCGTCGAGCGTCCAGCGGCTGTCGCCGATGAGGGGGAGGTAGCCGAAGCTCTGGACCACCCCCAGCCCGAGGCCGCCCAGGAAGAGGACGACGACGACGGCCACGGCGGGGGAGAGAAGGAGCCAGATCCGCAGACCTCGCGGAACCCGCCTCCCGCGGCTCACTTCTGGAGCACGTTGGTCTTCCAGTCCCCTTCGATCTTGACCACGTAAGCCTTCTCCAGCTCGGGCTGGGCGTTCTTGGTCAGGTCGGCGAACGGGAGCACCGAGGGCGACACCGGAACGGCGGCGAACTGCTGCTTGAAGTCGGCGCCGGCCTTGTCGGCCGAGATCGCCGGCAGCCCTCCGGTGGCCTTGTAGTACTCGATCTGGCTCTCCGGCGAGAGGAGCACCTCGGCCAGCACCTTGCCGGCGGCCTTGTGGGCTGCGTTCTTGGGCACCGAGATGAAGCTGATGTTCCCGATGTTCCCGCTGGTGAAGGTGGCCTCCCGGGTCGTCTTCGGGTAGTTGCCCTTGTCGACCTGCGATCCGACGAGCCCGGGGCCGTACGTAAGGAAGGCGGCGATCGTGCCATCGGCGAAGAGCTTGGAGACCTCTGTCTGAGTCTGCGGGTAGGTCGTCCCCTGCATCCACAGCGCCGGCTTCAGGTCGTTGAGCTTGGCCCACGTCTTGGCAGCCGCCGGCGCGTACTTGGCGGCGTCGAAGGTGCCGAGATAGGCGGTCGGGCCACCGTTGGCGTCGTAGAAGGCGGTACGGACGAACATGGAGCCGGTGAAGTCGGGCGGGGCTGGGTAGGTCAGCTGGCCGGGATGCGCCTTGGCCCACGCGAACAGCGCGGTCATCGAGGTCACGTCGGCGGCGCCAAGCTTGGCGCTGTCGTAGACCAGGGCCGAGTTGGCCTGCTGCCAGGGGGACTCACACCCGTCGACCGCCAGGCCGAAGTCGTTCTTGATGTTGGGGTTCTCGAAGTCGACATTCTTGGCGCTCGGCAGGTCCTTCACGTAGCCGCACTCCCAGAGGTCGGCCTGCTTGCCGGTGGCGAAGTTCTCGCCGTTGATCCAGATGGCGTCGACCGACCCGTCGGTGGTCTTGCCTGCCTGCTTCTCCCCCAGCACCTTGTTCACCGCGTCAACGGTGTCGGTCACCTTGACCTGGTTGAGCGTCACGCCGTACTTGTTCTTCAACGTCGTGGCCACGTAGCCGTTGGCGAAGGCGTTGATCGTGTCGGAGCCGCCGTACATGTACCAGTTGACCGTCTGGCCACGCGCCTCGGCAGCGACGGCGGCGAACGCTGCGCCCGGGGCGGTGGTCGACGCCCCGGCGGCCGCGGTGGACGTGGTCCCTTGCGACGCCGTCTTGGAGGAGCTCGAACAGGCCGACATGGTGATGGCGACACCGAGGGCGAGGGCGAGCCGTCTGACGGACTTCGACATGAGTGATCCTTTCGGAGGGAAGCGGAGGTTGTCTACGATGAGGGCGTGAC
>JALZAH010000465.1 GCA_030948425.1 Actinomycetota bacterium | reverse complement strand
GGACTGGTTGCCCTCGGCCATCGCCGAAGTGGCGGCCGGTCTGCGGGCCCGCGCCCAGGAGTTCGAGATCGTCATCGTGGAGAACGGGTCCACCGACATGACCGCCGATGTGGCCAAGGGCCTCGAGGCCGCGTACCCGGAGGTCCGGTCCGTGTCCCTCGGCCAGCCCGACTATGGGCGGGCCCTGCGGGAGGGTTTCCTCGTGGCAACCGGAACCGTCGTGGCCATCTTCGACGTCGACTACTTCGACCTCGGTTTCCTGGACCGGGCGCTCGTCGTGATCGCCGACCCGGAGGGGCCGGCCATCGTGGTGGCGAGCAAGAGGGGGGCCGGCGCCGTCGACACCCGGCCGTGGACCCGACGGATGGTGACGTCGGTCTTCGCCCTGGTGCTGCGGACGGGGTTCGGCCTGGGGGTGTCCGACACCCATGGCATGAAGGTGCTGCGGCGCGAACCGCTGGTCGAGCTGGCCCGGGCCTGCCGGTTCGGCACCGACCTGTTCGACACGGAGCTCGTGCTCCGGGCCGAGCGCGAGGGACTCCGGGCCGTGGAGATCGGGGTCACGGTGGAGGAACGCCGGCCATCGCGCACCTCGATCTTCCGCCGTATCCCCCGCACCTTGCGGGGCCTGGCCCGCCTCCGCATCGCCCTCTGGCGCGAGGGCGGCTGAGCAGCTCGGCGTTCCTCACACCGGGAAAAGGGTTGGTGGCTCGGTTTCGGGATCGCCCAGCAGCTCGGGGCCGTCGTTGGCCGTGCTGTTGACCAGGCGGCTCACGGGCCGCGAGACGAGGCGTGCGGGCGGCGTCGACCGTAGAAGATCGAGAAGACCTATGTCGTCACGGTTGGCGGGATCGAGCCATTCGTCCCAGTCGCCGCGCGCGAGGCACGCCGGCATCCGGTCGTGGAGGGAAGCGACGTCGCCGTTGGCCTCGGTGGTGACCACGGCGCAGGACACCATCGCCCCGCTCAGTGGGCCGCTCGGGCCCAGGGGTTGGGTATCGGGTCCGCACCAGCGGTCCCAGACGCCGGCGATGGCCAGCACCGAGCCGTCGGCCGGCGCAAGGAAGTGGGGCCGGCGGACGCCGTTGGGCCCAGGGCCCCACTCGTAGAAGCCGTCGACGGGGACGAGGCAGCGCCGGTTGGCCAGGGCTCCGGCGAAATGGGGACGGTCGAGAAGGCTCTCCACCCTGGCGTTGATGGGCCGTGGACCCGACGCCGGGTCTTTTGCCCACGACGGGACGAGGCCCCAGGTCATCGTCCCCAGCCGGCGCCCGACGACGGCGTAGAGGAGGTCGGTGGGGGCCACGTTCCAGCGCAGCCCGAGATCGGGGCCCACCACGTCGTCAACCCCCAGCTCAGCGGCCAACAGGTCACGCGCCCTGGCCGCCACGACCCGTCCGCACATCAGCTCGCCACCCGGGTGGCACCGTAGGATCGCACCGGTGCGAGTCCGATGCCCGCGCCGGGGAGGCAGGCCGTGCCCACAGCTAAACCAGCAGCGTCCAGAGCCAGGCCGGTCATGCCGAAGAAAGTGGCCCGCGAGGTGGCCAACCTCGGTGCCGCCGTGAAAGCCGAGCTCCCGTCGAAGGAGCTCGACCGCAACCTGGTCATCGGCACCTGGAACATCCGGGCCTTCGGCGACCTCGCCGACAGCTGGACGGGCGGCGACGGCAAGGGACCGAAGCGCGATCTGCGGTCACTGGCGCTCATCACCGAGATCGTCTCGCATTTCGACGTGATCGCCATCCAGGAGGTCAAGGGGAACCTTCGTTGCCTCCGTCATATGATGCACGCCCTCGGGCCCCACTGGAGCTTCATCCTCACCGACGCCACCCGCGGCAGCGCCGGGAACGACGAGCGCCTGGCCTTCGTCTTCGACAACCGGCGCGTGAAGCTGTCGGGCCTGGCGTGCGAACTGGTGCTGAGCGACGAGGACATCAAGATGGCCGGAGCCGGCGACCTCGTCCGCCAGTTCGCCCGCACCCCGTACGCGGTGAGCTTCGTCTCCGCGGGCCAGACCTTCATCCTCGTTACCCTGCACGTCACCTGGGGCAAGGTTCCCGGTGACCGCCTTCCCGAGTTGCGGGGTATCGCCAACTGGGTGGCCAACTGGGCGAGCGAGATCGAGTCGTGGGGCCAGAACCTCATCGCCCTCGGCGACTTCAACATCGACCGTGCCGGGGACGGGGCATATCAGGCGTTCACGTCGACCGGTCTCACGCCCGCCGCCGCACTCAACGACGTACCCCGCACCATCTTCGAGAAGGCCAAGGGCTTCTACGACCAGATCGCCTGGTTCGACGGCGCCGACGGCAAACCGATGCTCACGCTGGAGCCGACGGGGCGGGCCGGGGGCTTCGACTTCGTCCCCCATGTGTACCCCGAGCTCGACCGCCGGGCCGTGAGCTGGCGCCTGTCCGACCACATGCCCCTCTGGTGCGAGTTCAACGTGTGACA
>JALZAH010000458.1 GCA_030948425.1 Actinomycetota bacterium | reverse complement strand
TCATGTCCTCGACCGGCTGCGCCAAGCCCTCGATCGCCGAGGCGACAGCTCGGCCACGGGGGCGGCGGCGAGCGATGCCGCGGAGGCCACCTATCGTTCTCTTCGGCGCCGGCTCATCACCGTGGAGAGCGACGAGTTGGATCGCCTGCATCGCTCCGGGAGCATCGACGACGCCACCCGCCGTCGCCTGCAACGCGACCTCGACCTCGAGGACGCCGGCCTCGACGACCGGGACCGACCCTAGGCGACGACCAGGGGCCAGATCCTATTCGGCGGCCACCGCCGCGGCGCCTTTCTGACCTTGGGACCCCACAGCCCGATGTCGCGAAGGATGGGCACGATGCGCATGAACAGATAGCCGCTGTCGTCCAGGGTCTGGTCGATCGTTGAGCTGTCGTCGATGCTCATGTGGACCCTCCCCGTGGTTGAGCGTGTGGCCACGACGCTACACCCCGATGTGACGCAGCGTCAGGGTTTGGGCACCACTACCCTCCCTGTGGTGTCCGTGCCCGATCCTCGATCACCCATGAACACCAGCGCCCGGCGAACTGCGGTCGAGCGGTCCATCCTCGACGCCGCCGAGGGGCTCCTGGAGGAAGAGTCCTTCCATGAGCTGACAGTGGAGGACGTGATGAAGAGCGCGGGCCTCACCCGTACCGCCTTCTACCGGTATTTTCCCGACCTCGAAGCGGTCCTGCTGCGACGGATGTCGGAGCTGCACGCCGAGTTGGCCACCGCCGCCAACCTGTGGCTCGATCTGACCGCCGAGCCGACGAAGTCGATCCTGACGGCCAACGCCGGTCTAGCCGAGGTCTACAACCAACACGGTCGCATCCTCTTGGCCTTCGCCGACGCCGCCGGCCGGGGACCGCAGATCGAAAAGGCGTGGCATGAAACCATCCAGAGCTTCATCGCGCCCGTCGAAGCCCGGATCGAGGATCTACGGGCTCGCGGCCTGACCAACATCGCCAACACCGAGGAGACGGCCCGGGCACTGGTGTGGATGAACGAGCGCTACCTGCTCGAGACCTTCGGTCGTCGCAGCGGTACTGACGTGACGATCGCCGCCCAGACGCTGGCCGAGATCTGGCGCCGGGTTCTGTTCGCCTGAGGTGGACCACGCGCCTGAAGCACACCGCTCTCCCGAAGCACACGGCGGCCCCGAGAAAGAGAGCCAGGGCGACGAAGACGGCCCGTGGGAGGTCGTCGACGGCGGTGCGGCCGGTCTGGCCCGCCGAGAGGAGACCAAGGCCGACGGGCGCCGTTTGTCGCTGTACCGCCTCACGGCCGGCCATGACCCGCACCCGTGACCGAGCGGCGCTACGACCCGACGGTCGACGAATGGGTGACCTTCGCCACCCATCGCCAGGACCGGACCTACAGGCCACCCACCGGCTTCTGCCCCCTGTGCCCGACCCGGCCAGGGGCCGCCGAGACGGAGATCCCCTACCCGGACTTCGAGGTGGTGAGCTTTGACAACCGGTTTCCGTCGTTCTCCGGACATCCTCCGTCGCCGAGCGTCGAGGCCAGCGACCTCTACCCCGTGGAGGAGGCCGCCGGTCGCTGTGAGGTCGTCGTCTACTCCGACGACCACGAAGCTACCTTCTCCGACCTGACCGACGAGCGTGTCCGGATGCTGGTCGACGTGTGGGTCGACCGCTGGTCCGCCCTTGGGGCCCAACCCGACGTCGATTACGTGATGCCGTTCGAGAACAAAGGCGAGGTCGTTGGCACCACCCTGTCGCATCCGCACGGCCAGATCTACGGCTATCCGGACGTGCCGCCACGTCCGCTGCGCGAACTGCGGTCGGCCCAGGCCCACCGACGACGAACGGGCCGGTGCGTGGAGTGCGACGTGGTCACCGCCGAGGTGGCCGACGGCCGACGCCTGGTGGACGTGGACGGCGGCTGGGTCGCCTGGGTGCCCTTCTGGGCCCGTTTCCCCTACGAGGTCCACGTCGCCCCCCGGGATCATCAGCCGTCCCTGAGGGCCCTCGACGGGCCCGGACGAGCGTCGTTGGCTCGCCTGTTGCAGACCGTGTCCCGGAGCTACGACGCTCTGTGGGGGTTCTTGCTGCCCTACGTCATGGCCTTCCACCAGCGCCCCACCAACGACGACGAGGCCTGGGACGCGGTGAGCCATCTTCATGTCGAGTTCTCCCCACCTCATCGCCGCTTCGACCGACTGAAGTACCTGGCCGGCTCCGAGCTGGCGGGCGGGGCGTTCGTCACCGATGTGGCCCCCGAGGCGGCGGCCACTCATCTCCGCCAGGCGCGAGACCGGGTGAGGCGGGCGGGGTGACAGACGTCGCCCACTCCTTCCCCATGCTCGTCGGTCACCCGCCCGAGGGCGTGTGGCAGGCGCCGGGACGGGTGAACCTGATTGGCGAGCACACCGACTACTGCGGCGGGTTCGCCATCACCTTCGCCATCGACCGCCGGACCACCGTGGCCGCCGGGCGCCGTGGCGACCGGTGCCTCAGCGTCCGATCGACGGCGATCCCGGACCCCGACGCGGAGGTCATCGACCTCGACGCCCTGGAACCAGGCGTGGGTAGCTCGTGGGCGCTCTACCCCTTCGGCGTCATCTGGGCCCTGCGCTCGGAGGGGGTCGACGTCGGCGGCCTCGACCTGGTCATCGACTCCACCGTGCCCATGGGTGGTGGGCTGTCGTCGAGCGCATCGCTGGAAGCAGCCGTGGCCGTCGCCGTCACCGAACTGGCCGACGTTCGACTCGGGCTTCTCGGCCTGGCCACCATCTGCCATCGGGCGGAGTCCGACTACGCGGGTGCCCCGACCGGCCTGCTCGACCCGTTGGCCGTTCTGGGAGCCACCGAGGGGCATGGCATGCTGATCGATTTCCGCAGTCTCGAGGTGGAACAGGTGCCCCTACCCGTCGGTCCCCTGGGCGTGGTGGACACCGGCGTCCGCCACGACAACACCGACGGCGCCTATGCGCAGCGACGGCGAGCCTGCGAGGATGCGGCCTCGACCATGGGCGTACCCCAGCTGCGCGATGCCAACGAGGCGCTCGTCGGCCGCTGCCTGAGCGGTGTGGCCGCTCGCCGGGCCCGCCACGTGATCACCGAGAACGAGCGGGTCCTGGAGACGGCCCGGCGCCTGGCCACCGGTGGAGACATCGGTGTGCTCCTCGACGCCTCCCACGTCTCACTCCGAAACGATTTCGAAGTCTCCTGCCCGGAGCTGGACACGGCGGTAACCGCCGCCCGCGCTGCGGGCGCCAGGGGGGCGCGCATGACCGGGGCGGGGTTCGGCGGGTCGTGCATCGCCGTCGGCGCGGACGCCGACGGCATCGACGCCATGGTCACCCGAGCCTTCGCCAGCCACGGCTACCGGACCCGGCCGACCACCTTCGCGGTGACACCCTCGCTCGGCGCCGGTCGGCTGTCCTAACCATCCCTGCTCTCCAACCAGGGGACTTGCCCAGAGCGTCGGCCACGATCAGGCCTTGAGGTACAGCTGGTTGGCGGAGTTGCCCTCGTAGCGGCTGGGCTGGCCCAGGTAGGGACCCACGTTCTCCTTGGTCACGAACTTCAACCCGGTGTCGGTCGCCGGAGGCCTCAGCAGAGTGCCCGACAGCCTGTACAGGTAGAGGTACAGGGCCGGGATGAAGCCCTGGTAGTAGGCCTCCTGGTCTATGCAGAAGTCCACGTCGCCACTCTGGATCGCGGGCCGACGTCGGAAGTCTCCGAGCCGGTCCACTGGTACTTGCAGCCGGTGAGGGAACAGGCATCGGCCGCCCCGTACTGGGTGGCCTGGAAGAACGAGTTGGTGGTCACGTGGTTGACGAACACCCAGTTGAACTGGGGCGTTGTCGGGAACCTCCCCCGGCCGCCGTTGGTCGCTGGCGCCCCCTTGGTAGTGCTCCCACACGCCCCCAGACCGGCGGCAGCCAGTCCGAAGCCGCCGAGGCCGGCGCCCTGAAGGAACCGGCGACGGGTCGACGACGCCACCTCGTCGTTGCCCATCTCGTTGTCGCCTTCGTCAATCCGGTGGTCGTTCATTGGTGGTTCCCCTCTCGTGTTGGTTCTGATGGGACGGCGGTGGTCTTGGTTGGTTGGGTAGGCGGACAGGGTGGCTGGCCACCGGTGACGACGATCGTGGTGCGTGACGGATTCCGCGTTCCACGAGGTTCGTGGCCAGCACGCTGGCGCCGCCCGGCTCCCCTCGAAGCAGACCGATGGCCACCAGGGTGACAAGCTCACCCAACCGGTCCCAGGCCACGTCGAAGCCGACCGCCCCTTCCTCGATGGTGTACTCCAGACGGTGGAGCTGCCTGTCAGCTCCACCGTCTGAAGCCGTCGCGGCCGCCCCGGGCATGGGTGAGTCCCGCGCCCGCAAGCAGCGGACCTAGGGCGTGGAGACGGCCACGAAGTCACGCGACTCGTGGGTGGGCCCCAGGTACCGGCTGGCCGGCCTCTGCATCTGCGGATACAGCTTGACCCCGTTGGTCTGACCGGAGCCATCGTGGAGGAAGAAGTTGAAGGTCACCCACTCGGGGTTGATGTCGAGGGTCATGGCCCGCACCGCTCCGGCTCGCTGCAGCGACTCGGCCAGACTGCGGGCGCTCAGCGCCGGGCCGGCCACGTAGACCAGACCACCCCTGGCCGTCACCCCCAGCCCGGATCGGGCCACGACCGTGCTGGATCCCACGGTAGATCCGAAGATCTTGGCGTCGGCATAGGTGGCGGCAGGCGCCGCCTGCCCGTTGTCGA
>JALZAH010000445.1 GCA_030948425.1 Actinomycetota bacterium | reverse complement strand
ATGCAGAGCTCAAGGATCCGCTTGTTGAGCTCGGCGAAGTGGAGCTTGGACGTCGATCCCTCAGGGCCGGGCGTCCCCGCCCTCGAGGCCTGGGCGCCTCGGATGCTGGTCAGGCGCAGGGCCTCGGCCTCGATCCACAGGCTCACCAGCCGGTCCCGGAGCACGGGGCCGGCATCAGGGTGCTTGTGCCACAGTTGGACGGCGAGACCGATGTAGCCGGAGCCTCGAGGGGCGACGCTGCCCCCGATCGACACCCGCTCGTTCATCAAGGTGGTGATGGCGCCACCCCAGCCCTGGCCCACGTCACTCAGCCGCTCGCTGTCGGCGACGCGGACATCGGTGAAGTACACCTCGTTAAACTCGGCGTCGCCGGTCATCTGGCGCAGCGGGCGAACCTCGACGCCGGGGGCGTGCATGTCGACCACGAAGTAGGTGAGACCCTTGTGCTTCTCGGCGTCGGGGTCGGAGCGGGCCAGGAGCATGCCGTAGCGCGACGTGTGGGCCAGCGTCGTCCACACCTTCTGGCCGTTGAGCATCCACTCCTCGCCGTCGGGCGTCGCCCGGGCGGCCAGGCTGGCCACGTCGGAACCGGCGCCGGGCTCGGAGAACAGCTGACACCAGATGTCCTCACAGGTGAACAACGGCCGGAGGTAGCGGCGCTTCTGGTCCTCGGACCCATGCGCCAGGATGGTCGGTGCGGCCATGCCGTAGCCGATGGCGTTGCTGGCCAACTTGCTGGGCGCCCCAGCCGCTCGCAGACGGTCGGTGATGCGGGGGGCCAGTCGGCGCGACAGGCCCAGGCCCCCGTGGCCCTCGGGGAAGTGCACCCAGGCCAGGCCGGCGTCGAACTGGGCGCCCAGGAACTCCGAGACGGCGGTGGTCTTCGGGTCGTGGTCGGCCAACAACTGGTCCAGGTGCTCGTCGACGATCTGCTCGTCGGTGCCGGTCGGGGCGGTGACCGTCATGGAAGCTCCTCTCTCGTCAGACCGCAGAACCGGCCTGATGGTCTTACCGTAGTGTCAGCGGCGAGCCGGCAGTCCGGGCCGCCTGCACCGTCGACGCCGGGGTCTCGGACTACGCTCTGACCTCCGTGCGCAGGATCAGTCGGATCTTCTTCACCCTCATCGCCGCGTCCGCCATCGTGGCCGCCGGAGTGAGCGGCCTGGTTGCCAGTGGTGCCGGCATCGTCAGCCACGCCACCGCCGCTCAGGCGGCGCCGCTGCCCCCGCTGGCCCCGGCCCCCTTGGAGCCGTCCACCGTGTACGCGGCGGACGGCACAACCGTGCTGGCCGTGTTCCACGCCTCGGCGCGGCGCATACCGGTGAACTTCGATCAGGTGTCGAAGAACGTGGTCAACGCCGTGCTGGACACCGAGGATGCCCGGTTCTATCGCCACGGAGGCTTCGACATCCCCTCCACGGTGCGGGCCCTGGCTTCGGACTCGAGCGGCGGCGGGGGTCTGCAGGGCGGCTCGACGATCACCCAGCAGCTGGTCAAGCAGGCCTACCTGACGTCGCAGCGCAAGATCTCACGGAAGATCAAAGAGGCCGTCCTGGCCGACCGTCTGCAGAAGAAGTACACCAGGAACCAGATCCTGCAGGCCTACCTCAACACCATCTACCTGGGCAACGGGGCCTATGGCGTGCAGGCTGCGGCCAACACCTATTTCAACGCCGACGTGAGCAACCTCACCGTGGCCCAGTCGGCTCTGCTCGCCGGGCTCATCCAGAACCCCAACGGTTACGACCCCATCCTTGATCCGGCGCCGGCGCGCACCCGCCGGGCCGAGGTGTTGAGCCGCATGGTCCATTACAAGACCATCACCCGGGCGCAGGCTGACGAGGCCAACGCCACCCCGTTGCCCACGACGGTCACCGTGCCCAGCGCCCCGAGCTCGGACGCCACCAACAACAACTACGTCGACGAGGTGAAGACCGAGCTTCTGGGGGCGAACAGCCCACTGGGGGGCAACTACACCGATCGCTACAACGCTCTTTTCGAGGGTGGTCTGAAGATCTACACCAACCTCGACACCACCATGCAGAGCATCGCAGAGCAGAAGACCGCCGCCGACACGCCTTCCAACAACCGGGGCTTCGAGGAGGCGGAGGTGACCCTCGATTCCACCAATGGCAAGGTCCGGGCCCTGGTCGGGGGGGCAACCACCTCGCAGTTCGACGTCATCACCCAGGGCACCCGTCAGCCCGGGTCCGGGTTCAAGATCTTCACCTTGCTGTCCGCCCTGGAGAAGGGCTACAGCCCCAATGACACCATCAACGGCAGCTCGCCGTGCGCCATCGACTTCCCGAGCGACCACGATCTGGTCAATGCCCCC
>JALZAH010000438.1 GCA_030948425.1 Actinomycetota bacterium | reverse complement strand
CCACGGCGGCACCCACCTGGCTGCGGAACTGACCGATCAGCACCGACAGCTCGGCCAGGCGGGTGCCGGCCGGGGTGGCCACCCCGGGACGTTTGCGGGCCCCCTGGCGCACAAAGCGTTGCGCCTTTCGTCCCGCCGATTCGGCCAGACCCAGCCACACCGACGCCCACAGGATGTGGGACACCGGGAGCATGGTCTGCGAGGAGATGTCGCCATAGGGGTCGGTCAGCACCATGGCGTCGTCGATGGTGGCCTGCAGCACATAACCCCGGCTGACCGTCCCCCGGAACCCCAGGGTGTCCCACTCCGTGGTCGGCTGCAGGGCCAATCCCGGTGGCGTGCAGACCACCAGGATCTGGTCCGACGGCGGGCTGTCGGGGCTGCGGCGGGCGGTGGCCAGCACGGCGTCCGCTTGGTCACCGTAGGAGATCACCGGGGCCTGCTTGGTCAGGGTCACTCCGCCGTCACCGGACTCCACGGCGCAGATGCTGGTCCGCACGTCGCCACCGACGTTGACCTCGCTGGTGGCGCTGGCCAGCAGGAGCTGTTCGGTCCCGACCCTGGTGAGGTAGGCACGCAAGGTCGGTCCGGTGGCGTGGCGCATCAGGCACCACACCTGGATCTGATGCATGGCGAAGATCATTCCCGTCGACGCGCAGGCCTGGCCGAGGAGGCGGGCGCACTGGGCGATCTCGTCGATGCCGGCATCCTCTCCTCCTTGAGCGCTGGACACCGAGGCGCCCAGCAGCTGGCGGCGTCTGAGCTCGGCGACGGCCTCTACCGGGAACCGGGCCTGGCGATCGACGTCGACGGCGGCCTCGCCGGCGACCCGGGCAACCATGGCGGCCCGCTCGGGGATGCTCACCCCGGCACCGCCTTCCCTGACCGTTGTCACAGTGGATGTGGTCACCCGACCTCGTCGCAACCCAGCTCGCTCAGCGCCTCGGCGATGGCGTCGATCGACTGGAACGTCGTCTTCTTCAGCAGGTGGTCGGGGAACTCGACGTCGAAGGTGTCCTCCAAGGCCAGCATCACATTGACGCTGGCGTGGGACGTGAGACCACTGCGATAGAGGTCGGCGCCAGTCTTGACGGCGCCGGCGTCGACGGCCAGGCGGCCATGCTCGACCAAGACGTCACGAATGAGCTTCTCCACTCGCCGCTCCTCTCTCACCGACTCGGCCAGCGGGACGCGGACCGACGGGCCGGTCACATTGGGCGAGGGCGATGGCAACGGCCATCCCGTCCTCGTGACTCATGGAGAGCGACAGGGCTGTGATGCCCTGCTCCTCCGCCAGGCGGGCCGTAGCCTCATCAAGATTGACCTCACAGCCACCCCAGGGCGCCCGGCGGATCTCGATGCCGCTCCAGGGGTGACCGTCGCTCGATCGCAACACCTTGCGGACGGCCTCTTTGGCTGCGAACCGGGCGGCCAGCGACGCCGCCATGGCCACCGGACGGCCGGCACAGTCAGCCAACTCTGCGGGGCTGTAGACCCGAGCCAGGTACCGCTCCCCGAAGTGGTCCACGGACCAAGCGACCTGATCGATGGCCATCACGTCGATCCCCACCCGGTCACGGGTCCTCCACCGGCTCACTGGCGTGGTATCGGGGCGGTCCATCGGGTTGTCATCGACATCTCCCGCCCAAACATTGAGCATTACATCAAACGAGCGTGTCGATTGCGCTACGGAGAGGACCAAGGACAGGATGAGCGCCGTGAACGTCTCCGGCTCACACCTCGATGACGTCAACCGGTCCACCTTCAGAGCATCGCATGTCGTCGACGCCTTCCGTTCCAACGATGGGTTCTTGGATGTCGGTGAACGGCTGGCGCTCGAGGAGGTCGCAGCAGAGGTGCGAGGCTCGCCGGTGCTGGACCTGGGAGTGGGGACAGGACGGACCACGTCGCTGCTGGCCCTGTTGAGCGACGACTATGTCGGGGTCGACTACTCCTCCGAGATGGTGTCGGTGTGCCAGCGTCTCCATCCCGCCGCCGACATCCGAGTCGGTGATGCCCGCCGGTTGACCGGGGTGCCAAGTGACCACTTCGCTCTGGTGCTGTTCAGCAACAACGGCATCGACGCCGTCGACCGCCCCGGCCGCCGGGACATCCTGGCTGAGTGCTACCGGGTGTTGCGCCCCGGCGGCGTAGCGGTGATCGCCACACTCAACGTCCACGGAGTGAGCTTTGGGGAGCTTCCTTGGCAGATGCATCGGCCCCACCAGCCGATCCGCATCGATCCCAAGAAGATCGCCTACACGATAGGCAACACCGCCCTCCACCCGCAGCGACGGGTGCTGTCGTATCTGAACTGGGTTCGGCGGCGCAAGGTCACGGCGGGTGATGGGTGGTGTTACGGACCACTCAAGGCCCATGATTTCGGCTTGGTGGTCCACTTCACGGCGCTGTGGCGCGCCCACCAGGATCTGGCCGATGCCGGCTTGACGGAGCGCACCACCTACGCCTGCGATGGCCGGCGGGCTGACGACGGGGAAGAGCTGGAGGAGGCCGACGCCTTCGTGATCGTCGCTTCCAAACCTCTCCACCGCGCCGCAAGGTCATCAGATCCGCCGACCGTGCCCGATTTGCGCTGAAGGCCCGCGTCGATCAGTCCGCACCCGATGCCGCCGACGATTGACGAACAACACCGGCCTACGCCTGAATGCCATCGTTCCGGGTAGCGGAGCTTCCGGTGACCCTCCTCTGGAATCATGTACGGCCAGACCTCAACTCTGACACCGGATGACCATCCGACTGATCCGGCACGGGAAACCAGGACAGGAGGTTGGCCACCGTGGTGTCAGCCACCCTGTCCCGTCCGCTGCGGGACAACAGACCATGGTCCATCTCGAAGATCTCCAGGTGGAACTTGCCCGATGCGGTCAGACGATCGACGATCCACTGGCCGCGCTCGACATAGGCGCGACCGTCGTAGGAGTTGCACACGACAAGGGTCTTGTCGACTTGGCGAACCACCGACTGGAAGCCGTCCGCCGGTGATCTTTGGAGCCGGAGCCCATGAGCCAGCCTCCACATACCTGTGGGGAAGTGCAACATGGCCTTCTTGAGCCTCTGGTGTTTGAGAAGGGCAGACCCGTAGCTGGTCCGGGGCCGGGCCATAATCGGTCGATTGAGCCCTGCATCGGAATCGCCCATCTCCGCCGACACCACGTCGACCTCATGGGGGGCCTCGATGTCCAGGATCGGGCTGATGGCAATCACCCCGCGAAGACCGAGGGCGGCGCCTGACTCCAATGCTGCGTAGGCCCCCGAGCACAGCCCGACCAGCACGGCATTGGTCGGATCGTCGGGTGTGGCGCCCTGGAGTACCTCTGCCACATCGAACAGCGCATAGGGCGAGTACAGCCGTCGCCGGCCCTGTCCCGCCCGGGCGGGGCTCTCGCCGATTCCACTCAGGTCTATCCGCAGGCACCGAAATCCGTGTCCGGCGAGGCGCCGGGACAGCTCCACCCACTGACGGGCCGGTCCGATGTGGAACTCTGCGGCAGCATTGAGAAACACCACCGTCGGTCGCCTGAGACTGAGCTTGGGATCTATCGAGTCGGTAACCATGGCAAAAAGACCCGACGGCCCGAGACGGACGGGCCGCTCGACGATGTCAGCCGGACCTACGACCGCCTGAGTCGGCGTGGACGGAAACCGGCAGAGGCGGGCATCGTCGGCCATGACCTCGTCCAACCAACCGGCGATCCGCCTGACGGAACCGTGAGGGATGACCGATTCGGGGGTGGCGGCGTCCAGCAGCTCCGGTTGGCCGGTGATCTGTTCCACCTGTAAGCCGTGACCCTCGAAATGGGCTCTCACCCGGGCGAGCGTCATCGAGTCGCGGAGCAGAACCAGGGTGTTGTCACTGAGCGGCAATGGGGCGTCGAGGAGGGTCATATTGGTGATGCGGTCGACAGTGATGCGGGGGTACACGTAACCGGGGAGCTCGCAGCCGTCCACGGGTACCGACGAGACGCCAAGCTGGGAGCCGAGCATCCTCGTCAGTGCCTCGTGCTGGCGGAGGAACGCCCGACCACGGAGACACGGATCCCATAGCACGGCGGCATCGACGTCACAGAGGCGGCGCTCGAGGGCGAGCAAGGTGGCCCCCATCCGCATGCCGACCAGCGCCTGGTGGTCGAGCCCCCCGTCGCTGGCCCACCGGCTGACGGCGACGATGGCATCCTGCCAGAGGGCCACCCTGTCATCGGCATCGGGAACATCGGTCGAGTCACCGGTACCGGGGTAGTCGAAGCGCACGACGGCAAAACCCCGTTCCACAAGGGCCGTGCTGAGCTCGAGAAAGGTCTCGTGCGCCGATATCAGCTCGCTGGCCAGCGGGGGACAGAGGATCACCGCGGCGCGCACCAACCCGTCGTCGGGGCAGTCAAGCCATCCGAAGAGACTCGAGTTGCCCGACCTCAGCCATACAGGCTTCGATGCCACCGCAGTGCTCCTGGATCCTCTCGACTCACGATCACCCGTACCAGGAGATGGTTCGGAGCGAATGAGCTACCGGCATTATTGCCTCTTCAGGCCCTCTCGCCGGGTGCCACCGGCATCGAGCGTGCTCAACCGCCCACTCGGAGCGACCGTGCCGGGACTCGCGAGACACGGACGACCGCCCAGTTTCGACCGATGACCTGCGCTAACCTTTGCGAACAAACGCTCACATCGTCCTTGCCTCAGATGCGAGACGAAGAACAACGTGCCACCGCCGCCCGGACGACTTTCGCAGAACGAGAGAATCTCATCTCCGTCTTGACGCCGACCACGCAGCGCCGATTGGCGGTGGAGCCGACTGACCATCGCCGACGGTGGCCGAGGAGGCTGGCCATCGCCGTCCTAGCCATACTCGTGGCGGGCCTGATGATCGAGCTCGTTCATCACGACTACGCCCACCCCTCGTATGGGACGGTACCCCACCCGTTCGCCTCCTCGTCCGTGTTCAACATGCCGCTGCCGTCGGTTACCTCATCGAGCGTGGGGGCACCTACCGTCCCGACGGGCGGATTACCCGCCACGTTGGCGTCAGCTCCCGCAGCCGATCTCTATAAATTCGGGTTGCCCATCTTCAGCGACGTCACGACGTCGACGCCGCGCTATCACGTCACTTGCACTCAGCCATGGGGCAGCTGCGGGCTCTCGCTCCAAGCAGTGCCCATCCCACCTGACGCTGCGCCCAACACTGGCAGCGATGGCCGGATGGTCATCATCGACCCCTCGAGTGGACTGGTCTACGAGTTCTGGCAGGCGCGCCGTAGCCCCACCGGCGCCTGGCAAGCCTCGTGGGGCGACATCAGTAGCCTCTCGGGACCAGGCAACGCCGACGTCTCCGGGAAGCCCGCCAGCACCGGATCGGGGATGTCGCCCCTCGCCGGTACCGTCACCATCTCGGACCTGTCCTCGGGCCACATCAACCACGCTCTGTCGTTCGCGTCGTCGGTCACCTGTCCAAACTTCGTGGCCCCGGCTGTCGAATCGGACGGTACCACCCCGCCTCCGAACTGCCTGCCCGAAGGCAGCCGGGTCCAACTCGATCCGTCCATCAACCTGGCGACCGTCGCTGGCATCACTCCGCTCGAACTGATGGTCGGGCGGGCGCTGCAGCTCTACGGTGCGATCTGCACCGACACCGCCGGCACATCGATGGCCTTCACATTCCAACTGCCCCCACCCACCGCCAATCCCTATCCCGCCCTCGGCGCGCCGTGGGACTATTGGAACATGCCCCACCTCCCCTGGAACAGCGTCCACATCACATCACCTCAGCACCCGCCCAGAGCGCTCCATCCGTCTACGTAGTGTCGGGTGCACGGACGAACGTTGTCTATGAGTACGTGACAGTGGAGGCGGCGGCGAGACGGGCCTCCCAGCAGGGGAGACCGGGGTGATGGCTTTTGTCCTCGTCAGGAGACAATGACCTGGTCTTCTCCCGTTGCCGGTGTCAATCAACGATCTCCGCTCAGGGTGCTGATCCTCATAGACTCGCTGGGCCTAGGGGGCGCGGAGAGCCTGCTACTTCCCTTCATCAGGGCCGCCCCCAACGCCGCCCTTCATGTAGAAGTGGTTTCGGTCGCAGGGCGCGACGACGAACGTCGCCAGATGGTCCCCCTGCTCGAGGAACTGGGCATCAGGCCCCACTTTCTCGACAGCCACAGGCTGCTTACGCCCGGAGCGGTCCCCCGGCTCGTTCACATCATGAACGAAACCGGCTGCGACATCGCGCACGCCCACCTTGAGAATGCCATCACCCTCGCCGCAGTGGCTGGTCGGCTGGTCGGTCGACCGACGGTCTGCACGTTCCATCACAACCCCTATGACATGCCGTGGCGGGACACAGCGCGGGAGCGCCTCGCTGTGCTGGCCAGCTCGTGTTGCGCCCGCACGATCTTCGTGTCGGCTGCCTCAATGGCCGGTTGGGAGCGGCGCTACGGACGGCGAACCAACTGGACCGTCGTGCGCAACGGTGTCGATCTGGGCCAGTTCGAAACGCCGCCTGTCCCGTCGCCTCTTCCCGAAGAGCTGGGTATCCCCCCACAGGTACCAGTGGCGCTTCTTGCCGCTTCTATGAGGGAGAAAAAGGGCCATGAGACGGCCATCGCGGCATGGCCTGACGTTCTAGCAAGGGTCCCTGATGCCCGGTTGCTGCTGGTTGGGTCCGGCGAGAAGGAGGCCTTCCTGCGATCCGAGGTGGCAGCTCATGATCTCGGTGCATCGGTGGTCTTCGCCGGCTTCCGTTCGGACATGCCCAGGCTTGTGCAGGGATCGACACTCGTGCTGCTCCCGTCGGAATCCGAGGCGCTTCCAACCGTCCTCCTTGAGGCTGGGGCAGCCGGTCGG
>JALZAH010000419.1 GCA_030948425.1 Actinomycetota bacterium | reverse complement strand
CACGCCTACGGCAAGGCCCTCCGGACGGTGAAGTCGTGTGTCGGCAAGACCTGGTGCCGCTTCGGCGTGCAGGACTCCACCACCCTGGCCATCGACCTGGAGCTGCGGTACCGGGGCCTGCGGGCCCCGCACAAGATCAAAGGAGCGGTATCCGGGTGTACCCGGGAGTGCGCCGAGGCCCAGAGCAAGGACTTCGGGGTCATCGCCACCGAGCAGGGCTGGAACGTGTTCGTGTGCGGGAACGGCGGGATGAAGCCCCAGCACGGCGTGCTCCTCGCCGCCGACATCGACACGGAAACCGTGTTCCGCTACCTCGACCGGTTCCTCATGTTCTATGTCCGCACTGCCGACCGGCTGGAGCGCACTGCGGTGTGGCTCAACAAGCTCGATGGCGGCATCGACTACTTGCGCAGCGTCGTCATCGACGATGCCCTCGGGGTGTGCGCCGACCTCGAGGCCGATATGGCCCATCACGTGGCCACCTACGAGTGCGAGTGGAAGGCCACCATCGACGACCCCGAGCGGGTGGCTCGCTTCCGGACCTTCGTCAACTCCGACGACCACGACTCGAACGTGGTCTTCGTGCCCGAGCGTAACCAGCATCGGCCCGCCTACCTGCACGAGAAACCCGATCCCGCCTTGACCGCATCCACGCAGAAAGGACCGTCATGACTCTCACCGTCGACGCCCCCGCTCGAAGCTGGATCGACGTCTGCCCACTCGATCACCTCATCGTCGACCGCGGCGTCGCCGCCAAGGTCGGGGCGAACCAGGTCGCCGTGTTCCGGGTTGGCCATGGCCGCTGCGAGGAGGGGGCCTCGACGCCCGCCGACGGTGAGCCCGACCTGGTGTACGCCCTGTCCAACTACGACCCGTTCTCCATGGCCAACGTGTTGTCGCGCGGCATCGTGGGTTGCAAGGACGGCCGCCTCAAAGTGGCGTCACCCGTGTACAAGCAGAGCTTCGAGCTCACCACCGGCCAGTGCCTCGACGACCCCGAGGTCTCGGTGCCCACCTTCGAGGTGCGGGTGCTCGACGGCCACGTGCAGGTGGCCCTGCCCTCGTGACCCTCGTCTCCGAGACCGCCGTTGCGAACGGCGGCAGCTCTGAGGCCGGCACCTCGCAACCGGTCGCCTTCACTCCAACCCGGCGACGTCCCGTCCATGGGGTCACTGAGCGCGGGCCCGATCTCCTCCCCCTCCAGGCCGGCGAGCAGTACCGGTTCAGCTTCGCCATGGACGCCTGCGTCGGCTGCCACTCCTGCGAAGTGGCCTGCGCCGAACAGAACGACACGCCGGTCGACCAGGCCTGGCGCCGGGTCGGCGAGCTCGAGGGCGGTGAGTTCCCCGACACCCGGCGGTTCAGCCTGTCGATGGCCTGCAACCACTGCATCGACCCCACCTGCCTGTCGGGCTGCCCGTCCAACGCCTACGAGAAGCTCGGCAACGGGATCGTCGCCCATCACCCCGACGACTGCATCGGCTGCCAGTACTGCATCTGGAACTGTCCCTACGAGGTTCCCGTCTTCAACCCGGTCAAGAAGATCGTGTCGAAGTGTGACATGTGCCGGCCCCGCATCGAGGAGGGCCAGAGCCCGGCGTGCGTCCTGGCCTGCCCCACCCACGCCATCGGCGTGGAGAAGGTCGACGTGGCCGCATGGCGCGCCGACCACGCGTCGGCGGATGCTCCGGGGCTGCCGCCCGCCGACATCACCCTGTCGACCACACGCATCTCCCGGCCGCCCGACGTGCCCGCCGACACCAGACCGGCCAATGAGCATCGCGTCCGCCCCGAAGACCCCCACTGGCCGCTGGTCGTGCTCACCCTCCTCACCCAGCTCTCCCTCGGCACCGTCGCCACGACGGTGGTCCTGCAGATGACCGGGACCACGACCGCGCTACCCGGCCACAGTGGCCGAGGGTTGGCCGGGCCCGCCGTCGGTGCCTTCCTGGCCGGCTTGGTCGCCCTGGGCGCGTCGCTGCTGCACCTGGGCCGACCGAGCCGGGCCCTCAAGGCCCTGCGCAACCTGCGCACCTCTTGGCTGAGTCGCGAGGTGGCTCTCTTCTCCGCCTTCTCCGTCCTGTCGTTCGGTTATGCCGCCTCCCTCGCCGCAACCGGTTGGAACGGGGGTTCGCTCACCTCGGTGTTGGGCGTCGCTGCGGTCCTCGTGGGCGTGGCCGGGGTGTATGCCAGTGCCCGGCTCTACCTGGTGCCGGCGAGGCCGGTATGGAACTCCCGACGCACAC
>JALZAH010000417.1 GCA_030948425.1 Actinomycetota bacterium | reverse complement strand
CGGCGTGCCAGGCTCGACGTGGCCCCTGCCGCTTCCCAGGCCAGGGACCGCCACTCCGGCCCGCCGACCTTGCTCGGGTCGGCGGCCAGGCGGTTGACCGCCTCGAGGCGTTCCGCGGCCCGGCCCCACGCCTTGCCGCCGGGCCGGTTCCGCGTGGCTGTGGCGGCTGCCGCGTCGAGGGAGAAGTCGATCCGCTCCCGACGGCCCGCCCACCGGGGCAGCGCCTCCGCCCGGCCAACAGCGACGTTCGTGCCCGTCGCCTGCCCTGCCGCGTCCTGCGCCGGTGCTCCAGTGTCGGCCGCCGGTTCCCACCGTGCCCGTAACGCCGGCAGAGTCAGGTCCCGCCCCAGTTTGCCCCCACCGAACCACACCGGCTTCGGTTCCGGCTTGCCCTCTGCCACCCTGGCCGCCCTGTCCGTCTCGGTCTCCTTCGCTACCGGCACGGCCACCGAGTACCCGACCACCTCCTTGCGACCACCCGACCCATACCGCGGCCGAATCAGCATCTTCGCCTCCCGCACGGCGACCGGGAACTCCGCCTCGGTCTTCACTGCTGCGGCCACCGAGCGGACCGTGCGGGCCAACAAGTCCCGCTCCGGCTCGACCCGGCCCCGATGCGCGCACGCCTCCTGCTCGGCCCGCTGTGCCACTGGCACGCTGCCGTGGTCGCGCCCGGCGACCACCGCCAGACCGTGCGATTCCTCCGCCCGGCGGGCCACGTCGTGCAACTCGGCGTACCCGTTGCGGAGGTACGTCTTGACCTCCGAGCCGTCCGAACGGACCAGGCTGGCGGCGAAGTGCATGTGCTCGAAACCGCCGGACGACTCGCCGTGACAGAACGCCGCCCACGACCCCACCGCCCCCGCTGGCCGCTCCAGGTGGAGCACTCTCGCCGTGTCCTCGGCCACCTCCGCCCACGCTGCGTCCTCGAGGTGTTCGCCTGCGGGCAGGGAGAACACCACGTGATACACCGGACCAGCAGCGGGGCATGACTGGGGGAACATCTGGCCGTACAAGCCCAGCTGCACCCCCAGCGACCGCCGCTCTCCATCGTCGAGCGTCCGGCCGAGCGGGACCTCGGTCACGTCGCTCGACATGGCCACCACCCGCTGATCGGTATGCACCTCGCCACCCTGGGGACCGGGACGACCGGGGCCGATCAGGTAGTTCACAAGTCCGCCCATCGACGACCCCTGTGCCTTCACCGCGGCGATCATCTCCCCGTCGCCACCTGCTCCGCTGCCGCCCGTAGCTCGCTCACCAGCCCCCGGACCTCGGCGATCGCCGCCTCCGTCCCGGGCGCCGGGCTCTGGTGCGCGTTGGCCCAGTAGGCGAGCTGGTTGACGTTCCCGCCCAGCTTGCCAAGCTCCCCCGCCACCCGATTCAACTGGGCGTACACCGCCCGGCGCTCCCCCGGAGACACCCGGGAGTGCAACGCCGAATCGATCAGCAACCGTGACACCGTGACCCCCTGCGCCGCCGCCCTCTGGCGCAGCTGGTGCCGCTCGGTCTCCGACATCCGCAACCGGTACTGCTCGCTTCGCACCGGCCGCCTCCCGTCCTCAGCCGGGGGCAGATGACGTCTCGACACTCGACTCTCAGCCATCCGTATCACCTCCTCGGCTCTGGCGGTTCCCGGCACCGGCCGGGTCTCTGCCCAGCGCAGCGACCCGCCACCGGCGGGACCCACAGTGCCATTAGCAGACCCACCGCTGCAAGCACTGTCGGCAAACGTGGTACACGTTTGCTATCTTGCTGCTGTTGATGGGCCTCCGGCCCCTGCTGCTCACCACCGCTCCCGGACCGTACAGCCGAGTCATCCAAGCCCGACGGTCACGACGCCGTGGGCGCCTATGCGTCGTCCAGGGCCTCTGGCGACGGCTGACGGTCTCCTCGCTCGCTCCCGTTCACCGAACCCTCTCCGTACCGTTCACGGCCCTACAGGCGTCACTGAGCGGCCAGGAGGGGCTGGCCCGTAGGGCCGGCTGGGGTGTGGGCATCTGCTTCGGTGTCCGGCTGCGCCTAGTCCTACGGGCTTGGCGCTGGTGACAGGTTGTGGGGCTGCCCGGCGCCGGGCAGCGTCACCACCGTTGGTGAAGTCC